>CBFHCJ010000046.1:0-18964 GCA_965654005.1 uncultured Streptomyces sp.
GCACATGGAGCCTGTGGGCGGGAAGACTCCTCGGAGTCGGGCTGCTCCTCGTGGCTGCGGTCGTCGCAGCGGTGACCATTCCCAAACTGCGCAGCGAACTCGCCGGGGAAGGCACCGACGGAACCCTCACCATTTCTTCATGCGAAACACACACGAAGATCCACTACGGCACTCACCGGCGTACCACGGAACTCAAGTTCAGGTGCACCGGAACCTGGGCCGCGCAGCACGGTGGGAGCACCTACCAAGACGTGACGGTGGAGACGTCATCGCGTTTCGAAACCGGGTCGAAAATCCCCGTTGTGCAAGTGGACGGCACTTTTGTGCAGCCGCAGGACCGTGACCCCGGAAACGACGCCGCGATTCTCGCGTTCTGCCTCTCCTTGCTGGCATTCGGCGTCTACTGCCTCCTCACCGGCTTCGGCACCCGAAACGGCCCCGACTTCGCGGCTTCCTGGCAGCGCCTGCCGGCCCAGAACGTCACCGGCCCCCTCCTGGCCAGCCTCTTGCTCCTGGGCATTCTGGCAGCGCTCGTATGCTCACTCGTCCTGTAATGCCCGTATACCCCTTCTGAGGAACCCTCGATGACCCAAGTACGCGGGAATGCCGCGCCGAACGCCGCCGCACCGGGAGACCGCACGAGCCTCGGCCGCCTCATCGGCGCAGGCCTGATCCTCGTAAGCCTCATCCTCCTGGCCCTCGGCGCCTACCTCGGCCCGTACACCTACGCCACGTCCACACCGGGCAAGCTCACCGTCAACAACTGCACCGTCGAATACAAGTACCGGAGCTCGTCGAGCAGTTCACGGAGGAAAACCAAGACCAGGTGGTGCTACGGCACCTTCACCGCCGACGACGGCTCGGTCAAGGACCTCAACGCGGAGCTCAGGAGCGATGCTCTGTACCGGCCCGGCCACGTCCTCGAGGCCCGCAAGACCGGCGACACCTCCTACCAGCAGGACCGCGGCTGGGTCGCTGCCATCGCCCTCGGTTGCGTGTTCTGGTTCAGCGCCCTGTTCTGCATCGGCATCAGCCTCGCCGTCGGCAGCGCCTCCGCCCGCAGCTCCAAGCAGGCGTCAGGCCAAGGCCTGGTACGCACCGTCGTCACCTCGATCGTCGTGGGTGTGATCGGCTTCGTCATCAGCCTGCTGGTGACACTCTTCGCGTGACGCACGCCCCGGCGCGTGTGCGGCCACGCGGCGGCCGGCACCGACTGGGTGAGTCGGCGCCGGGGCAGGTACGCTCACCGACTCGACAACACGCAGGAATAGCAGAGGAGTTCACGGGCTCAACGTACAAGCCACGGCTTCTCGGTGGCTCACGCTTACAGTTGCCAGCCGCGGACCTGGTGCGGCTCTGCCTCATCGTCTCCTGCCCCTCGCACGCTCACCTTGCCGTTCGGCGCGCTCCCGGTCGATCTTCTTCTGATAATGGTCCAGTTGCCGCTGACCTTCGGCTTCCGCGGCGCTGCGCTCTTCAGCGCTCATCTGCTGGTACGCGCGCAGCTCAATAGCCGGCCAGCAACGTCAGCAGGAGGCAGACGACAGAGCCGACGAGGCCTCCGCAGACGAGCCACTTTCGCACCGTGCCTACCCGGGTTCCCGATACGGCCCGGGTAATCATGACTACCTGCATACCGCTGCGGGGGAACATGCCCGTGGCAGCGAATGACATGCCGAACGCCACTACGAGCCAGCCGAGGAAGAACATCGCAATCCACCGGGTCGTCTCGCCAAAGCCGACCCGCACGTACCACACGTACCAGTCGTCGGCCCGCTGCACCGAAACCTTACTACCCGGCTTTACCCGCTCGGCCACCGCTTCGGCCCGAATGCTCGCCTGGTCGTCGACGACCTTGCCGTCGTCGGACCGGAAAGTACCTCCGCAAACCGTGGTGACAACCAGGCTGCCGCGGACGCGGTGTCGGACCCGGCATTGCTCCACGGTCAGCGTGCCGTGAGTACCGACGACGCCGGCCGCGTTGGCCCCGTTATAGAGGCCGAAGCCGAAGATCACCAGGGCGAGGACGAAGAACACTCCTCCAAGAGCGCGACCCTTGATGCTGGGTTGAGGGAGTGGTGCAGTTGATGCGAGCGGTATCAATTCCGGCTGCCTCACTACGCGCCTTCTCCCATCTCGCACTTCTCGATCCGCTCATGGCCACATCACAAGCCGTCTCCCGGCGTCGGCTACGCAAATGCGTCGGCCATGTCGCGCTCCTTCATACTGCCAAGTAAACCAGGGCGTCGACCGGGATACGCAGCCCGGAGGTGGCCACCCGTCTTGGACTGGGTTCGGCGTGGACAGACCTGTTGGCATCGGCAGGGCCGGTGCACCCTGCCGCGTCTTCGATACGCATGATGGTCGACCGTTGGGGCACCGACAGTGCTGCCCCAACGTGTCCACTCTGCCTGAATTGACGTGCTGGCGTCCGAAGCGGTTTTCTCCGGCGGACACGACTACCCAACCTGGCGCTCAGGGCCGGTCACGGCGTCGATGGCGAGGTCCTGGCTCAGCCCGTCCGTGACCGCGCTCATCGGACCGTCGGCACCGATCAGTGCTCCAATGCCACCTGCGGCGACGCCCTTCGGGGCGCCGTACACAGCTCTGCATCAGGGCACTTGCCTGACCGAATCTCTTCCAAGTCTTCACGCCTCGACCCCGATCAGCCGTCGCACCTCAGTGGATTTCCTGAACGACCTGCCGGGGGCACATCGATCACCTTCCGTACATCTCCCGCGCAAAACCGGCTGGCAGTGCAGAAGCCCCCAGCCTCCGTGTCAGCCAGCCAACAGAAGCCCCTTCTTCCCGCTGCCGTCGCGGCGGGCTCCGGAAGTGCGGTGACACGAAGCACGACGCGGGGCACGGAGTGCTCAGTTGTCAATGCGCAGCCTTCGAAGCCATGTCGTCGGACTCGATGTCGGAGCCGATCTTGTCTCCGACTGAACACAGTAGGCGAAAGCCCCTGTCGACTGGATGCCCGGATGCCCGGATGCCATGCCAGTCGACAGGAGCTGTGCGATTCGGCAGTTGAGGGCTTCAGCCCGGGAAGGGCCCCTGGGGCCGCGCCATACCGACCGCTCCCGCCGATGCTTTGCGGCGGCCCGACCGCACAAGGAGTACGCCGCCGATCAGGAACACCAGCCCCACGCCTGCAGCGATCAGGCCCGCCATCCACGGTCCCTGTTCCAGCGGCGGGTGCGTGGTCCTCGGTGTCCCGTCCGGAGTCACCAGATGATCCTTCCCCTTGTAAGTCACCGCCGCGGTCATGTCCTTGGGGGGCGAGGCAGAGGCCTTCACAGCGGCGTCCGCGTCGATCGGTCCGTATCCGAGCAGGGCACTGCCACCGCCCACGGGGCGATGGGCGGTCGCGATCAGAACGTCGTTCACCTGAGCAGGGGTCAGTTTCGGGTTCTTTGCGTACATGAGGGCCACGACGCCGGCGGCCAGCGCACAGGCCGGTGAGGTGCCGTCGACCAGCTCGTAGCCGCCGGTGTTCGTCGCGCTCATGATGTCGACGCCGGGCGCAGCCACGTCGTTGTACGTGTGCACCGTGGAGAAGTCGGCGCGCCCGCCGCCCTGCTGGGTGGCGGCCACCGCGATCACGCCCGCGTAACCGGCCGGGTACGAGGCCTCGTTGAACACGTCGCCGGAGTTGCCGGCCGAGGCGAGCACCGTCACGCCGTTGCGTGCGGCGTAGGCCACGGCGGCGGCCTGCTCCTTGTCGTAGGTGGTGGACAGGTCATCGCTGCCGAGGGACATGGAGATGACGTCGGCACCGTGCTGGACCGCGTAGTCGATGCCGTCGGCGATCGGGTCGTTTCCGCGCTTGAGGGCCTTCTCCATGTCCTTCTCACTGCGTTCCTCCTCGTCCTTGTCGTCGATGACGCGCACGGAGAGGATCTTGGCTTTCGGGGCCACTTTGAGGACGTCAGAGGCCATCGCGGTGCCGTGCTGCCCCCATTGCGCGTCGCCCTCCTTCAGCCCGTCCCGGAGGTAGTCGGGCCCGGTGGTGACCTTGCCCTTCAGGGCGGGGTGGTCGGCGTACACACCGCTGTCGAGGACCGCGACCGTCACTCCCTCGCCCTCGCTCAGTCGCTGCGCCGCGGAAAGGCCGAGTGCCGTTCCCTCCCAGCCGACCGGTGTGGCTGCCTGGGCCGGAGCGGTGGCCAGCGTGCACAGCAGACCGGTGAGGGCTACCGCGATGCCGGTCGCGCGTACGGTACGGAACTTCATTGCCGGGCTCACGACTCCAGGTTCTCGAGGTTGGTGTAGAAGGTCTCGCTGAGGGCGTTCGCCGCGTCCATCCAGGGCGTGCCATCCTCGTCGTTCGAGTCGCCGAACTTGCCGGGCAGGTTGCCCGACGTACGGCCGTCGACCGCGCCCGTGGTGACAGCGACGGCGTAGGGGAACTGATCGCCGCCCAAGGCGTCCCCGCCCATGCCGTTGCGCCGGTTCTCCTGCCACTTCGCCGCGAGCGTGTCCGGCACCGGGAACGGCACCACGGCGGCGTCCGGGTGGTCCGCGCGCTCCTGGCCGTCGAGGTACTCGCCCATCGCCTGAGCGGCGGCGTCCTCGGGCAGCACGACGATTGCGACGGTCGCGACCATCTCACCGGTGAGATCGACGTACGTGGCACGCAGTACGGCCTTGCAACCGAGCTTCTGCGCCCTCTCCTTGGTCTCGCCGCTGAGGCCCTTCGCGCAGGAGGTGTCCTGGGAGATGCCCATCCGGCTCCACTGCGCGACCCTCTTGTCGGATACCTCGTACGTGTGGTTGGGGTCGTCACCGATGGTTGCCGGAAAGAGCTTCTCGGCGGTCTCATTGCGCCACAGCGTCGCGCCGTAGGCCGTGTTGGGTATCGACTGCCGGCTGTTGCTGTACGTGTGGGACGCGAGTGCACCGCCGCCGAGCATGCCGAGCAACCCGAACACGCCGAGCACACTCCCGATCACCTTTCGGACAGTGCCGCCCCCAGCCGAAGGGGGCACTGGCACCCCCGGCAAGGGCATCCCAGGCGGGAAGTACGGATTGAACTGAGCCGGCCCCGGCTGGGCCGGAATGACCGCGGGAGGCGCCCCCGGGGGTGCCGCTGGTACGGGTGGCACAGGACCCGATCCCTGCCATTGCTGTTGCCAACCACTCTGCGGGGGCGGCTGCCCATACGGATTACCGCTTCCCGGCGGCGTGGGGTAAGACATGGATTCCCTCTCACAGGCCAATCTGCGAGGGAGCACGGTGGTTGGTCCGGCCGCACGTGAGCTCTCATCTCAACTGACCCGCAACCCAGGTTGCTGCGAGGCTCAGCTCAAACCACTCGCGTACCTGTCGGCGCCCCCGCGAATCTCACGACAGCTTATGGCCTTCACAGACGCAAGGCGTATCCAGCCCGAGGATCTCGTACGGGGCGTCCCGGGCAGGCGGTCGGCATGACGAGCATGCCTTCGTAGTTGTCCATCAGCGGGTTGCCCTGGGAGCCGGGGTTGGTTGCGCCGAGCGAGGGGCAGGAGCCGACATCGACCATGAGCTTCTTGTCCGTCAGAAGGTCCGGGGCAGCGATGGCCAGGTCGGTGACGCCGGAGACGTAGGGGGCTGTTCGGGCGGACGGGATGCCGTACACCGTGGCGGTGTTCCCGATGTCCAGGTACCAGGACGCCTCCAGTACGAGCAGGCCGGATCTGCCGTAGGGGGCCACCTCGGAGATGCGGTTGCCCGGATCGATGCGGTAGCCGATCTGCTTCTCCAGCGTGTAGTTCCCGTTCGCACCCGCCCGGTACACCAGGATGCGCCGCAGCTCGGAGGAGCCGGAGGCGGAGTGTCCCCCTTCAGGGCGCCCTCCGTTGCGGCGCTTGAGCAGCAACGCGAACGTCACGACGGCGATGGCACGGCGATCCCGTACCGCCCCGCCGTGTGGACCCGCTCGTCGAACAGATCGGGTGTGCGGGTGGGACGGGCCGCCCGGTTCGGCCTGATCCGTCCCATCGTTCCGCCGGACGTGGGTGCCGCTTGAGGTATGAGAGCACTCTTCTCTCTCCTCGCCCCTGCTTACCAGAGCACACCTGGGGGGAGTGCTTGGCAAGTCGGCGGACCGGTGCAGATCTGGCGTGGGTTTGGTGGGCCGAGAGGGAGCACGTGACGTTTTTACGTGATCTTGATTGGGATCGAATTTCTCTTTCCCACGGTTTGGCGGCGCCACTACCGGGCGCCACTAGACTCCCCGGAGGTGCGCCTCAGCCCGATCGGCGCGCACGCAAACAATGGGGGACTCATGGGGAACGGCTTCCACGTCGACCCGGACGTGCTGCTCGAATACGCGGCACAAGCCGAGCGACACCTCGCCGACATTCCGCGTGTGGCCTCCGCGCTCGCCCACATCGCCGTGCCGCAAGGTGCGTTCGGCAAGCTTCCGGACTCCGACGAGCTGCATTCCGCCTACCAGGACCACGCAGGCGCCGCCGAACACAACGTCCAGGATCTCGTCTCCGTCCTGGCGGACGTGGCCAAGGGACTTCGGGACGTCGTCGGCCAGTATCTGAGCTACGAGTACGACCTCGGCAAGGGTCTGGACGGCATCGGCGGGGCGATCGACGTATGAGTGACACGGCAGCTGCCTACGCCTGGACGAAGAAGGAACCCGCGCCACTCCTGCCGCTGGAGGACGTGGCGCCCAGCCAGGAACACGGCCTGGACGCCGGTATCGACGACCTCGTCCGGGGTGTCCTGGACGCGACCGGCATGCTCGACAAGCTGGAGCAGGTCACCGGCATGCCGGGTCAGCTGAATGAGGCCGCGCACGGCTGGCACGACCAGGCGAAGGCACTCCGGTCGCTGGCCGACACCTTGCGTATGGGTGCCGCGAAGCTCCCAGGGCACTGGGAGGGAGAGGCTTCGGAGTCCTTCGGCCGCGGCATGGGCGAGTTCGTCGATGCCATCGACCGGACCGCGGAGGACATGGGCCGGACCGCGGAGATCCTCAACAGCGCCGCGAAGGAGTGCAAGCTCGCCGAGGACACCGTCGTCGCCATCATCCGCGAGGCGATCGAAATGATCGCCATGACGGTGGCCGCGGGGCTCATCACCGACCTGTTGACGGCCGGCCTGGCCACAGCCGTGGACGCGCTGGCGGTGGACGCTGAAGTCACCGTCTACGTCGAGCGGGTGGAACAGGTCTCCTCCAAGCTCGGTGCGGCGCTGCGGGACCTGATGAAGGCCGTGAAGGACATGCGAGCCGGGGAAGCGAAGTTCAAGGACGTCCTCAAGGCGGCCAAGGGTGTCCGCAAGATGTCCGGCTGGCGCGGCCTGGGTGGTGAGGGGACGCACAAGGGCCTCGTGTGGGCCGCCCACCACGAAGGGATGAAGCAGCTCGAGGAGCACGTCTTCAAGCCCGTCTTCGAGCAGGTCCCCGGGCTCACTGGAGACCCGGCGGAGCCCGTCAAGGAGGCACTCCACAGCGACACCGTGAAGGAGGCCCAGGCGCGGGACCAGCAGCTCGCCCACGATCAGCCCTACCGGGTGAACAAGCGCAGCATCGAAGAGGACTTCGGCTGAGCGCCGAGTCGGTAGGGAGAAGCCAGCCGTGTCACAGCATGCCCAGCCGAACTACTTGCCCCGGCACATGACCGAGCGGGACGCGCACCGTCAGGCGTACGCCGCCCGGTGCCTCCCGAGCGGTGAGCAGCTCTACCGTGCCTTCTCCGCCGGGCTGGACCCGCTGGCGCCGGAGCACATTCCGCGCCGCCATCGTCCGCCGCGTGCACCGCGTGCGCCGCAGCGCGGGGCGGAGGACCGGAGCTTCGGGGGCCTGCGGGTGCTGCTGCTTCCCGTCTACTGGTACGACATGGCGAGTACTTTGCTGGCGGCCCCGGTGGAGGCACTGGCCTACAAGCTGGACGAGTGGCTCTGGCGGGGCTTCGGCATCTGGCGGCTGGTGCGCGGCCGGGTGTGGCAGGGCGGTTGGCAGAGCGACGCGGGCCGCTTCGTGATCGCTGTGCGTGCGGGTGACAGACGCGGGAGCTTCGAGAACAACAGTTTCCTGCTGACGTTCACCGACCGCCGAGTGCTGCTGCTCAGCTCTCCGTCGTCGCCGGAACGTGAAACCCCCGAGCTCTTCGGGGAGTTTCCGCGGCACATGCTTGCCCTGCGCAGCGAGCCGCATCCGGCTCGCCACCGCAAGCGGGTGGACGTCGCCTTCCCTGACGGCTCCTGGGTCGCGCTCGCGATCGGCAAGCGGGACGAGGTGGCCGACGTGCGACGGTACCTGGCGTAGTGCCTGAGCTTCGACGCCCGACGTCATGGTTTTCGGTCCTGACACCCATGGCGAGGGAACGATGCCCGGAACCGTGCTGTTGCTCGCCGCATCTCGGGCGGGCAAGCGGTGCTTGGTGGACGCGGCACCCGTGCTCCCCGTCCCCGCGGCCATCCTGCCCGCCGTCCTGTCCGGCACCGACACCGACACCGACACCGACACGGCGAACGTCGTCGAGTACGGGGTGTACACCGGCCCGGACTCGGCCAAGTTGACGGCTGTGCAACCAGCTTCTGCGCCAGTTCGGTCGACGGCACACCGCTCGCAGAGTCCACACGCGGACGCGCGGGCTTCGTGACTTGCGCCAATTCCGCTTGTTGATGCCTGCCTGTTCCGCTCGCGCGATACGCTCCGCACCGGCCTGCTCCCGTCCGGGGGCCAACTTGTCCCAATCCGCAGGATTCAAGTACAGCATCGCATTGCTGCCCGGTACGACCATCACCCCACCGAAGTCAAGATCCCCTGCGACCCACACTCCGTTCTCCGTACCCTCCGGCCAACGGCGACGTCCGGCGGCATTGATCGCCATCATCAACGGAGCCCCATGCTCGCCCCGCGTGGAGATCTTGACCTCAAACACATTGCCGTACTCATTCCAAAGCGAGCTCTTCTTGACCACGCGAGCGTGAAATCGAAGGGGGTAGTGACTCAGTACCTTCCGGCATTGGACCAAACGGACGCCTGACCAAAGACGGTAAGCCGTAAGAATCACCAAGAACACTGCAGGGACGAACAGCAGCACGAGGAACAAGCTGTTCGGTGCACCCGCCGCATAAAGCACCATCGGCACGGCGACGAGGACTGCAATAACGACTGTTCGGGCAACGATAAGCCCGACCAGGGCTATGTAGTTCTGCTTCACCACCTGCTCGACGTGCACAGCCTCAGGCACGGCCGCTGCGGGAGAACTCTCTGACATCTCATCTCCTTCCGGTGGTGTCCGTACTTCCAGCGTTCCTGGAGGCCGTCGCAGGCCTCATCCAGACGCTTGGTGCCAATCTGATCCGCACGGACATGGACCAGCGCTGAACGCGCCTCGTTAAGATCCCTGACGCAGCCTTCCAGGGGCTTTGAGGAACTGGCCCAACCGAGCCGTATCCGTTTTGAAATGGTCCCCTACGAAGCGGCTCCTATCCTGGTTTCGGGCGCGACGAACAGACAATGCGTGGAGGCAGACAGACCTCGGAGAATCTCTTTGACCGGTCTGTGCTACCGAGAGGCCCTGTCTTCATGCCCCCACGCGGCCATAATCATCTGAACAGCACACCCGTACGGGACCCCCCAGCCCGCACACTCGGTTTCGAGAAGCCCTCTTACCATTTCTTACGGTCGATCCCTGCGCGCTGGGCCTGGTCCAACTCGTCAGCATCAGCCTTGGCCCTGCGTGACTCCAGTTGGTCCCATTGTCGGGGCTTGGTGAACATCGGGGCCTCGCCGCCGGGGATCGCGACAACTCCGCCGAAGCGTTCGTCGCCCGCAAACCAGATGGCCGAGGACATTTCCTCTTCCCACGTGCGATGACGTATCACCGGGCTCATGACCATCTCCGGAGACCAACGGCCGGAGCCGTGGGAGATCTTGACGACATGCGGACTCCGGGGTCGTCGCTCGTTTACGTCGAGACGACGGACGCCCGGTTGCTGTTCCCAGGGATAGACACGTAGGACCCGCTCGATACGCCGCAACCAGCGGAAATTG
The DNA here is from genome assembly GCA_965654005.1 of uncultured Streptomyces sp. GTDB lineage: Bacteria > Actinomycetota > Actinomycetes > Streptomycetales > Streptomycetaceae > Streptomyces. The sequence goes on from CBFHCJ010000046.1 coordinate 10,004, forward strand.
CTGATGATGACTTGAAGCATCACCAAGCAGAGAATCCACACGAGGACGGGTACGAACCTGGCCGGGCGGAAGTTGAGGGCGATGAGCAGCCCGGCGGCGGCAGCGATGATGACTGTCAGCGCCAGGCGTTTCCAGAGTCGTATGCGAAGCGATCGGCAGATTTCCTGCATGCGTATGTCATCCAGGGCATTTACCGGAAACAGGGGCGTCTGCAGGCCGTCGGCCGGCAAGTGTTTCCGACTCATCCGAATGCCTTCCGGATGTCGTCCTCGAGTTCTCGTCGTCGAGCGGTCGCCGGGGCCGGACTCGGCCCTTCTGGGTCATCGAACGTAACGGTGTGGGCCATGGCCAGCAAGATCTCCCGGTACTCGGCCTCGTAGGCCAACACGGCCGTGGTGAGCTGCATGAGGTAGACCGATGATCCCGTGCGGTTGGGGATCAGTACGGTGCCACGCCAGACGGAATCCTCGGCGTCGTCGGGGTCCACCCCCTCACGGGTGGGCGGTGCCGGAGCGCGCTCGATGGCATCGGTGAGCAGGGCCGGCCCGCAGAGCAGGTCGACCATGGTGGCTTCGGTGTCACCTCCTGCGCCCAGGGCGTCGAGTGCTCCGGCGAGGGCGAGCGCAGGCTTGATCCCCTTGAGCGGTTGTTCGGCAACCGTCAGCACGGACACCATGAATGTGGAGCCGTTCTCCTCGGGATGCGCACCGATGGAGAGATGGATGACGTCCTGCCTCTCCAGCATGCCCAGGATGCCTCCGAACAGCTCCAGGAATTGCTGCGGAGACGGATCGGTCTGTGCTGCCCCGGGGAGGTCCCGGAGCGCTTCCCAGACCTTTCCCAGTGGTTGCTGCCAGTTCTCCAGGGGTACGGGGAAGTACCCCTCAGGCGTCCAGAACCACATGCTGCAGGCGGGCTCCCGCGGTGGGGTGGCTGCCTGTGCTGGGCCGAACGGGTCGTTCGCTGTCATCTGAACACCGCCGTGGCCAGGCCTTTGACATCGTTGACGACGTCCACCACACCGTCGTAGGCGGGCTTGTTGAAGGTGGAGGCGGAGTTACCGACCTGGTCGACGTTGTCGCGGGTCTCGTTCTCCCCGATCACTCCGTGGTCCACGAGGTCGGAGTACAGGGTGGTGCCCGCGCCCAGGCCCGCCAGCCCTCGTTCCATGCCACTGGCTCCAGCCGCGCCGCTGTTGGCCACACGGCTGGTGACCTTCACGACGTTCTTGCCGAACTGGGCCGCCTTCTCCGCGGCGGACAGCGCCCTTCCGGCCCGGGCGGCAGCGGTGGCGCCTTCGATGGTGCCCTTGGCGGCGCGAGCGGCGACACCGACGCCGGGCAGCATGCCGAGGACGTCACCGCCGATCGAGGTGGCAGCACCCAGTGTCGTCATATTGGGCGGCCAGTGCGCCAGGTCCTTCAGAGCGCCGCCCTGGATGTCATTTCCCAACTGGACCGCACTGCACACGACGGAGACCGCCAGCAGAGCTGGCGACCAAGGGCCAGGTATGAGCGCCAGCAGGCCGGCGACGGCACCAATAGTCCCCGCATGTTCCAGCAGGAAATCACCGGTTGCCTTGATGCCGTCCCAGATGGCGTCGACAGCCTTACTCAGCCAGCCCGGCTCCTTCGGTGCCAGTTTGTCCGTGGCGTCATCGAGTGACTTGGCGACCGTCTCGGCGTTGTCAGCGTGTGTGGTCTCCAGTGCCTGGGCCTTGGCGATGATGTCGTCGTACTCGCCGTTGGCCTTGTTCAGCGCGATGGTCGCTTCGTTGAGGCTGCGCTCCGCCGCCCGCAGCCGCGCCGTCGCCGCGTCGGCCTCTTCCTGAGTGGGGAACTGTCGGCCGGCGAGCTTGAGGTCCGGGTCCTGCCCGGCCTGGGCGTGACGTTCTTTCGCCGTTGCGATTGCGGCCTTCTTCTCGCCCGCAGCGTCGTCGTACTTCCGCGCCAGGTCGCGGTTGGACGTCAGATAGCCGTCCCAGCTCCCGAGTTCCGCGGACGCCTTTTCCAGCGAGCGAGCAGCGTTCTTGATGTAGGTCGGCAGCTCACCGTCGATCGCCTCGCGGAAGGCCGTCGCCGCGTCGCCTTCCCAGTAGCTACTCTCCCCGATCAGCCTCTCGAGCTGGGTGTGACAGCTACGCAGCGCGGTGGCGGCAGTAGCGACCTTCTGCCGCAGCGCGTTGACTTCACCGGGTATGCCGGGTACGGGGTTCCAGCCGAGGTTGGGGTAGGGATTCGCTGCCATTACTTCGTGCTTCCTCCACCTGAACTGGCCTGCTCTGCGATGTGCTTGAAAGCCTTCTCCAGGGCTTCCTCGACCTCTTCGTAATTCTTCCTGTTGGACTTCACGCCCTCACTGATGGCATCGACCATCTGCTTGGTCTGCTCGGATCCGTACTTCCAGCGTTCCTGGAAGCCGTCGCATGCCTCATCCAGACGCTTGGTGCCAATCTGATCCGCACGGACATGAGCCAGCGCTGAACGCGCCTCATCAAGATCCCTGACGCAGCCTTCCAGGGCTTCGAGGAACTGGCCCAACTGATCCGTATCCGTTTTGAAATGGTCCCCCACGAAGTGGCTCCTATCCTGGTTTCGGGCACGGCGAACAGACAATGCGTGGAGGCAGACAGACCTCGGAGAATCCCTTAGACCGGCCTAATTCAGGCCAGACTGGATCACATGAGCGGTAGCAGTAAGGACAAGTGGTGGTGGTCGATGTCAGGGAACATCAGACATCGCACCGCTCCGCGATCGGCAAGACGACGAATACTGCCGGGTGTAGCGGCCCCCTTCACAACCAGGCTGGGCGAGACCCAATCTATGGTGGATCTTCACTGGCCTCCGGGCAGGGGCTGCACCAAGGCGCGCCCGTTTCCGCTGGCGCGTCGGGTCAGGGTCGCGGAGGTGGGACGATGCCCTGACTCAGCGCCTCCAGAGCCCGGGCCTGCTCCTTGGCCACCTCGACCGCAGCCAGGGAGCCGTCGGCGAAGTGCAGGTCCACGCGTTCCGAGAGCGATGTGTGCCGGATGACGACGCTCTGAAGCTGTCCCGGCAGGATCTCGCCCAGACGCCGGGCCTCCCTGAGCTGCAGTCCCGGTGAGACCTTGCCGAACAGGGGCACCTTCTTGGTGGAGACCGTGCACATCAGCAGGATCCTACGGTCGGTGAAGACCATCAGCGCCCGTTCGTTGTCACGGGTGCTTGAGGGGTCGGGTCCGGTGCGCACAGCGATCACGAACTGGCCGGCCATGCTCTGCCATCCGCCGGTGAGACCGGCACCGCGCACGATGCCTCGGAGCCTGCGGATGATGCCGAAGTCGAAGAACTCAACGGCATCCGCGGCTGAGGCGGCAGCATCGACGGCGCCCGCCACCGCACCGAGCGTGCCCCTCCACTGCTTACCAGGCCGCAATTTGCGGGGCACGCGGCGGATCAGATCGCTCAGCTTCACATCGACGATCCCGAGCAGATGCTCGTGCGGGTGCAGCCACGGCGCCATCAATGGAACATGGGAGCCGCCGCCGAACAGGCGCGACTCGAAGATGGGCCGTGGCGGGCCATACTGGCCGACGCTCATCCGAAGTCCTCCTCGGCACGTCTACTGCCCTTGGTGCGGATGCTGTTGGCCGTAGGGGTTGGGGTACTGCGGGGTCTGTCCCGGAGGCGTGGGGTACCCCTGCCCCTGGTTGGGAGGTGTGTTGGGGTACGGCTGTTGGGCGGGCGGGTACGTCGCTTGCTGCGGCGGGTAGCCCATGTTCTGCGGGTAAGTGCCGTTGACGGGGCCGCCGTTCCCCGAGTTGCGGCGGCTACGGGTTACGGCGAAGACGGTAACGGCGGCAATCACAGCTCCGATGCCGACAAGGCCGACGAGAAGGACAATTTCACCCATTGAAGAGAATCCCATCTGCTCTCGGGCTGTTTCGCTGCGCTGTCGCTGTGCACGCCGCGGGGCAGGGTGTCAGGACTACCTCCCGCCCAGGCGACCTCGACTTGATTTCGTGGACTGTGGCGCGACCCGATGACAATGCGAGCACCATCACGAAACGGAGTCTGCGATGGCCAAACGTCCCCTCCACCGCTGGACGGTGAGCCACTCCTACTGCCCTTGGCGAGGGGGCTGCTGGGTATAGGGGTTGGGCTGCTGCGGGAACTGTCCCGGAGGAGCCGGGTATCCCTGGTTGGGTGCTGAGGGGTACGGCTGCTGGGCAGACGGGTACGTGGGGTACTGAGGGGCTCCACCGCCGGAGCCGGGGCCGCCGTTGCCGCCGTTACGACGACTGCGGATTACCACGAAGGCGATCGCCCCGATGACCAGGATGGCTGCGATGCCGCCAGCGACGACGAGGATGGAACTGGAAGAGGACTTCTCCTTGTCGGCCTGAGTCGAGGTGCCCGCTCCCTTAGATGCTTCGGTGGTAGTGGAGCTGGACGACTTGAGCTGGCCGAGAGGGTTCGCCTTAGGGCCTGCAGGGATGTCCATCGTGACCGCCTCGTAGGGGCGGATAATCCCGTAGCCGTACTGCTCATCAGGTGCCTTCAGTCCCTTGTGGCCGAGGAACGAGGCCGACTTGATCAGACGGTTGATGACTTGGCCTGCGGTGAGGTCGGGGTACTTGGCGCGGACCAAGGCCGCAACACCGGATACAAAGGCCGTGGCATCCGAAGTGCCGCTACCCACACCATACCCATTGGACATGGTCGGATTTGCGCCAACAATGTCTACACCGGGAGCGGTAAGCGTTAGTCCCTTACCTGTACTCGAATCATCCCAGAGGTTAGCATTTTTATCCACAGCGCCGACGGAGACAACACCGGGTAGCGCTGCCGGTTCGCTTACGACAGAAGACCCATCATTTCCTGAGCTGGCTACGACGACCACATCATGATCCTCCGCATACGCGATCGCATCCCGGCCGTCAATTAGCGTCTTACCGCCATCATTCCCGAAAGAGAGATTGATTACCTTTGCGCCATGGTCTACCGCATATCGAACTGCAGCACCCCATGTCTCATCAGAGTTCCTGTCAGTGCTCGTCTGAAGAGTACGCAGAGGCAAGATTTTCGCCTTCGGTGCAACCCCTATCACACCAGAAGAATTTCCCGCACCATGACCGTGGGCAGCGATGATGCTTGCCATCTTTGTTCCGTGGCCAATCTTGTCCTCTTGGGCATTCCCACCACCGGTAAAGTCTTTGCCCTCAAGGACCTGACCAGTCAGATCAGGATGGCTGCCATCCACACCTGAATCGACAACAGCGACAGTCACGCCCTGCCCCTGTGTCTCTGCCCAGGTGTCTTTCATCCGGAATACGTCCAAGAACCACTGCCGGTCCCTGACATAGTCAGCCGAGGCAGTCGGGGCTGAGGTGAGGAGCAAGGCGCCTGTCAACGCGACAACTCCTGCCGTGGACCAGACTTGCTTGAAACCCAATTCCTTGCTCCTCACTCAGCTACGGCTGGCGGCGCCAGCCTATACACGGGCAGACGATGACTTTCCGTCCGCCCTCGCTTGCGTGCTTACTCGATCGTCCGCGGCACGTTCCGGTTACGGTCTTCTTCCGAGATCCAGGTCTCTTCGTCCTCGACCAGGTAGTCGGGACGGTCACCCTGGTTGCTTTCCTCCCCAGACCTCCGACTCTTGCCACGCTGGGTTCCGCCACGGCTGCCGTGCAAGCCCGCACCGCCACCGGTTCCCTTGCCATTGACGCCCTTGGCTGCACCGACCACACCGCCACGGGCCCTCGCCAGGGCCCCACGGCCCCCGGCGCCTGCAGCTCCTCGGCCGAGCGCACCGGCTCCGCCCCCCATGCCGCCCATGCCGGCTCGGCCTCCAGTGCTGCCACCTGCTGCTGCAGCACCGCTACCAGCCAGACCGCCTGCGGCTTCCATGCCGCCAATACCGAGAGCAGCGCCCCCGAGGCCTGACGCGCCGCCAGTGGCCGTGAAGTCCGCGGCCTGAGCTCCGCCAACACCTATGCCGCCACCGACTCCTCCAGTCCCCATGCTGAAACTGGGCGTCTGGCCAGGAGAAATGCCGTCCACGTTCGTCTTGACCGTCGGAAGCTCCGAGTTGGCCATCGGAAGCTCCGAGTTGGCCGTCGGAAGCCGCGAGTCGGCCATCGGAAGCTGCGAACCCCCCGTGATGCCTGGGTCACGCGGCACCATGGGAGCGGGCTTGACGGTGGCAGTCGGACCAGCGCTCCACGGCTTGCTACCTGATCCTGAGGGGCTGGGTCGGGACGCACCCACGACGCCCGGAGTGACCGGCGGCGGGTATTCCACATTGCGGACAGGCTCCTTGACCCCCTTGTCAGGATCTTGGAGAAGCTGGTTTCTAGTGAAGTTCCCCGTGATTCGCTCGTACTGGGCGCCCAGGTTCTCCATGACAGAAACACCGTTGAGCTGGGCTTCTCGGCTGGCGCCGATCTTGCCCTCGTCTTTCTGGGCGATCTGAGCAGCAGTCAGCTTGCCGGCGCGGTAATCATTGGCTACCGCTGAGCCGTCGTCCCACTGCCAGTCGGTGAGAGCGTCTCCGATCTTGTCCAGGGTGCTGGGTTCCTTGATGTCGTCCAGTTGCGCCTTGTACGTACGCAGTTGGTGGGCAGCGTCGGCCATCTGGGAACGGTTGAGGTCCGCATACCAAGCTGCGTTTCGGATGCTCTGGGAGATTCTGCGAGCCTCCCTCTCGAAACTGGTGGCTGCGTCGCCCTCCCAATGCTCCAGCACATTGTCGACCGCTTTGTCGAGCAGGCCAGCGATCCCACCTCCCTGACCACCGGCAAGAATTTCGTTGACCTTGCCCCAGTGACGACTGACCTCCTCGATTTCCCCCGGGTTTGTCCCCTCAAGCATCCGCTTGAGCTCTTTGAGTGAGTAGTCGATGAATTGGGTCTTGGTCTTAGGACGCCCTGCAATGCACGTCTCTTGCTCGATGACGGGCTTGCGCAGCGCTTTGTCACCGGCCATTTTGAACTCCTTTTGGTAGGTGGTCCTCGATCCGGACTACTAGTCCCACTTGCCGCTCTTGGCCCCAGAGCCACCGCCCATTTGCTGCCTGTTCGCGTACTCCTGCTCGGTGTACTTGTCCTTCACCTTGGAGGTGCTCGTACTGAACTTGTCGATCAGGCCGTGAAGTCCTTGGATCGCATCCTCGAGGTTGGTCTTCGCGTCCTTATGGGCAGAGAAGAGTTCACCCGCCTCCAGGAACGTGCGACTGTTCCCGAACGCTTCCGTCGGAACCTCCGTGTTGTACCGCGACGTCTGCCCCGCCTTGTCCATATCATCCAGCAACGTCCAGAGCTTCCGGATGACCTCATCCAGCGCGCTCAGATCAACCCGCATCCCGTTGCTCATACCCCGTTGTCCTCTCCCCTGTACCTCAAGTTGTCAGCACCGTGCGGTGCCCAAGTCATCGCCCATGTCGGCCGACCGCTCGGCCAACCCGACCATCCAGCGCGCCCAACGCGACTATCCAGCACGTCCAACGCGTCCAACACGCCCAGCAGAGCCAGCAGTCCCAGCTCGTCCCACCTGCTTACTACGCCAGTCCCGCACAGCCACCCCGCTCCCCGCGATTACGAGAACCAGCGCAAGTGCCGTCCCCAGCACATAAATTGCCGTCCGCTGGTCCTTCTCCTCCTTGCTCTCACCTATGGTCACCGCCATGGGAACCACCCCGCCAGACCCGGTCTTCACCGGCGGATCCGGTGTCGGAGACGAGGCCGGTGTCGAGTCGTCCGACAGTGCGGCCACCGGGTCGACCACGCCCCACCCTATGAACCGGTTCGGATCGCGATCCGGACGCTGAGCCGTTTCCTCGATGCGCGTCGCGATCTGGGCCGCGGTCCAGTCCGGGTGCTTCTCCTTCAGCAGAGCCGCTACACCCGCCACATACGGGGCTGCGAAGCTCGTGCCGTCGGCCGTGCACTGGCCGCCCTTGGGGACCGTCGAGACCATGTCGACGCCCGGTGCCGCTACGTCGACGAAGTCACCCGACTGGGAGAAGTAGGCGCGTTCGTCGTTGCGGTCGGAGGCGGCGACCGCCAGGACGCCCGGGTACGAGGCGGGGTAGGTGTCGGCGGACTTGCCGTCGGCTCCGTCGTTGCCGGCGGCCGCCACGATCAGGGCGCCAGCGTTCACCGCCGCCGCCACGGCACCGCGCAGTTGCTCGTTGTCTTCCTTGTCGGCGGTGTCCGAGGAGATGTTGATGATCTTCGCGCCGGCAGCGACCGCGTCACGGATCGCCCGGGACATGGTCCCCGAGTTGCCCTGCTTGTTCTCTCCGCCCGTGTAGCGGTAGGAGAGGATCTTGGCGTCGGGAGCGATGCCCTCGAAACCGGTGCCCTCCAACGGGCGGGCGGCGATTATGCCCGCGACCCGGGTGCCGTGGCCTTCGAGGTCCTGGTCCGCGGGGCCGTCGACGTAGGACTTGCCGCCGGAGGCCATGGCGTCGCGGAGTTGGGGGTTGGAGGCGTCGACGCCCGTGTCGATCACCGCGACCGTGACGCCCTTGCCCGTCGCCTGTCCCCACATCTGGTCCAGGAGTATCCGCTGGAGCGACCAGGGCGTGGACTTGATGACGGCGCCGCCGAAGACGCATTCCGTGCTCGCCGCAGGGTCGAAGTCCGCACTGCCCAAGCCAGAGCTACCGGAGGAAGCGGCACCTGTGTCCGCCAGGCGCGTGGGCACGGCCGTGTCGGCCAGGGCCGGCGTCGACGCGACGCAGATCCCAGTCACCGCAAGCGCGCCGAAAACCCGCTGCAGTGCGCGGGTTCCACTGTCGCGACCGTTGCGGCGACGCGAACGGGCTCTTTGGCCCTTCACGTTCAGGCCCCTCATGTCCAGGCCCCCAGGGCTTCCTAGCTTCCGACGGTGAGTGTGAAGATGTGCGGGATTTACCGTGTGCTGTTCCGTAGGTGCTGTGTACGACCCAGAAGCAGAGGTCGGCCCAGCCGACGCC
>CBFHCJ010000047.1:0-18782 GCA_965654005.1 uncultured Streptomyces sp.
CAGGACCGGCGCGGTCCAGGCGCCGCCGACCCGCCGCGCCGCCTCCACCTCGCGCCGGAACCGGGCGCGGAACTCCTCGTCCAGCGCGAAGTGCGGATGTACGACTTTGACGGCGACCGTACGCCCGCCCGCGCTGCGCCCCAGATAGACGCGGCCCATTCCGCCGGAGCCCAGCCGGCCGAGCAGCCGGTAGGGGCCCACGGCGGTGGGTTCACCGGCTTCGAGCGGCTGCATGGCGTCCACCCCTCCCCCATAGGACTCCGTATGACTCCGCGGGACTCCGTATGACTCCGCGGGACTCCCCAGCAGAGTAGTGCGCCGCGCAACTCCCCTACGGCTCCAGGAGCTTCACCTTCACATCCGCCGGGAAACCGGTCGTGGGCCCGACCCGCCGGGCGAACTCGGCTACCGCCTTCAGCTGCGGGCCGCCGAGGCGGAAGTCGAGCGTCGTGAAGTACTTCTCCAGGACCCGCTCGTCGAAGGCCTCCCAGCGCGCCGCCTGCTCCGCGACCTTGCCGACCTCCTCAAGGGAGAGGTTGCGGGAGGCCAGGAAGGCCTCGTGCACCTTGCGGGTGATGACCGGCTCGCGCTCCAGGTAGTCACGGCGGGCCGCCCACACCGCGAAGACGAACGGCAGACCCGTCCACTCCTTCCACAGCGCGCCGAGGTCGTGCACGGCTAGGCCGTAGCGCGGTCCGTCGAGGAGGTTGGCACGCAGGGCGGCGTCGCCGATCAGCACCGCCGCCTCGGCCTCCTGCATCATGAGGCTGAGGTCGGGCGGGCAGGTGTAGTAGTCCGGCGTGACCCCGTACCGCTCGGCGAGCAGCAGCTGGGCGAGGCGTACGGAGGTACGCGAGGTGGAGCCGAGGGCGACGCGGGCGCCGTCCAGCCGGTCCAGCGGAACCTGGGAGACGATCACGCAGGACATCACCGGGCCGTCGCAGCCGACCGCGATGTCGGGGAAGGCGACCAGTTCGTCCGCGTGCCTGAGGAACTCGACGAGGGTGATCGGCGCGATGTCCAGATCGCCCTGCACCAGCTTTTCGCTGAGCTTCTCGGGGGTGTCCTTGGTCAGCTCGAAGTCGAGGAGAGTGCCGGTTCTCGCTAGCCCCCAGTAGAGGGGCAGGCAGTTGAGGAACTGGATGTGGCCGACGCGCGGCCGGATGCGAGAATTGTCCACATCGCGAGACTAGACCCCATGCGATACCGTGCTGGCCCCCGGGGTCCGCAAGCGACTTAGGCAAACCCCCCGGACTCCTGGTGTCAACCCTTGCGACTACCATGCGACACACGAACGTCAACCCAGCTCACCATCCCTTCAAACATTCGGGTGGCGTGATCTTGACCTCTGTTGCTTTCTGCTGCCCGCGTGCTAGGCTCACAGCAAGTTGCAGTTTGGTTTCCCTTGCAGTACAGAGCCTGCGGAGCATGTAACCGCGGGCTCTCGTCGTTTTCAGACATATGCAGTTGTGCGGCGCTTCAGTTTTCACACTTGCAGGTTCTGGAGCAGGGCAACCCTTTGGGCCCAAGGAGGGCTTATGGCTACCGGAACCGTGAAGTGGTTCAACGCCGAAAAGGGCTTTGGCTTCATTGCCCAGGAAGGCGGCGGCCCCGACGTCTTCGTCCACTACTCCGCGATCAACGCGAACGGCTTCCGTTCGCTTGAGGAGAACCAGCAGGTCTCCTTCGACGTGACCCAGGGCCCGAAGGGCCCGCAGGCGGAGAACGTCACCGCCATCTGAGTCACCCGTCTCGGAGTTTCGGTCTTCGGTTCCAGGCCTTCGGTTCACAGGGAGCTTTCCGCTCACTGAGCCCGATGCTTTGATCCGGAACGGATAGCAGTACCCAAGGAGCCCCGCGCGCCATCCGGCGCAGGGGGCTCCTGCTTTTTTGCCTCACATGACCGCAGCACACCCGTATGGCTTAATTCACCCATATGAATCATGTGAATCAGAGTGAATCATTGTGGCCCATTGTGGCCCACCCGCTCGTCGTGGGGACGTGGCTCATTTGGCTCACATGGCTCACATGCATCTGAACTCACGTGGCCAAGTGACCCAGGTGATCCGGGAGCGCGAGCGCGGGCTGATGGACGACCTGCCGGCTGATCGGCAAGAACGGCTGATCGACTGAGCGGCTCGGGGGCGGCCGACTCAGGGCCGGCCGGCTCGGGCCCGCCCACGCCCGCGCCCCCTTCACCAGGCCACCGGCAGCTCCAGCGGAAAGCGGCGGATCGTCTCCGTGTCCCAGCGCACCTCCTCGGGCGGTACCGCCAGCCGCAGTTCCGGGAAGCGTTCGAGCAGGCGCCCGATGGCCACCTCCAGCTCCGCCATGGCCAGCGGCACACCGATGCAGCGGTGTCCGCCCCAGCCGAAGGTCATGTGCGGCACGGGAGGCCGGTCCGGGTCGATGACGTGCGGGTCCGGGTAGCGCTCCGAGTCACGGTTCGCCGTCAGATAGGACACGTGGACGAAGTCGCCCGCCCGGATCCGTACCCCGCCCATCTCCACGTCCTCCAGTGCCACCCGGGGGATGCCGACCCCCTTGCGGAAGGGGATGACGCGGAGCAGCTCGTTCAGGACCTCCGGCAGGGTCTCCGGACAACTTCTGAGGTGCTCCATCAGCTCGGGACGGGTCAGGAGGAGGTAGGAGATGTTGCTGATCTGGCAGGTGGCCGTGTCCTGCCCGCTGAGCATCAGCGTCAGCACCAGGACCGCCAGTTCCTGGTCGTCGAGGGCGTCCTCTCCGTCCTTGGCGGCGACCAACGTGCTGATCAGGTCGTCCCCGGGGGAATGCCGCCGCTGCGCGACCAGTTCGCCGAAGTACGCCCGCAGCTCGTCCTTGGCGGTCTTGGCGGTGTGGCGACTGTCCGAGTCCGTGGCGAGCAGTTGGTGCGCGTACCGCTGCAGGCGCGGCCAGTCGTCCCGGACGACCCCGAGGACATCGAAGATGGTGTGCTGGGGAAGCGGGTTGGCGAGGTGGAGGGCCAGGTCCGCAGGCGGGCCCTGCGCGGCCATCTCGTCGAGCAGGGTGTCCGCGAGCCGGGTGATCCTCCGTCGCATCAGGTCCACATGCCGCTTGGTGAAGCCCTGCGACGCCAGGCGGCGCAGACGCGTGCTCTGCGGCGGATCCATCACGTTGATCGACTCCGGGGAGACGATGGGCTCGGGCGTCAGCCGCGGATAGTTGGACCCCACGATCCCCGCCCGGCTGAACCTCTGATCGATGGTCACCTGCCGTACTCCCTCGAAGCCGGTGACCAGCCAGGCGTCGGCGTCGCCGTACGGCAGCCGGATCCGGGTGATGGACTCACGGGCCATGAGCGCCGCGAGCGAGGGATCGAACTCCAGGTCCTTGCTGAAGTCGAACGGACATGTGATTGCTTCGCTGCTTGAGGTCATCGCGCAGTTCTCCAATTGACAGCCGTCTTCGCTTGCCGTGCCGCCCATCAGCCCGGTCCTGCAGCACCCGGCAACGGCACGACGTCGGTGGCATCCACCGCGGCGCGCAGGCCCCGGGCGAGCGCGACGGCCTCACCGACCGCCCAGTAGTGGATGAAGAACAGGCGGGGTTCGTCCCTCAGGCCATGGTTGTGAAGCTCGACGAGCTCGGCCCCGGCCCGCCGGAGGGCCACGAGCACGTCCTGCACCTCCTCGGCGATCATGGCGCAGTCGCCGTTGATCGCGGCCCGGCCGCCGCCCAACGGCTGGAAGTTGATCGCGGTGGTCGATCCCAGGCCCCGCGGCAGGACCAGGTCGCCGTCCGTGACGGTCTCACGGCGGACGAAGGTGCTCTTGTAGATCCCGTCGTCGACGGAGCCCTTGACGCCCAGCGCGGCGTCGATGCCGGCGGTGTCGAGGTCGACGGGCCGCGGCGGGGCGGGATGTGACGGGGGCGGGGTGCCGGTACGGTCGAACGCCGCGCGCAGGCCACGGGCGACGGCCACCGGGTCGTGGCCGTGCGCGTGGACGTGGATCCACCAGATGTCCGGGAACTGGGACAGCAGGTGCTTGTGGATCGCGGTCTGCTCGATCCCGTGCGCGTGCAGCACATCGGTGAACGGCTGCAGTTCGGCCTCGGTGACCACCACGTCACCCATCAGCAGCGTGCCGCCGTCGGCGTACCGGACGAAGGACACGTGCGATCCCAGGGCGAGTGCCGGTCTGACGACGATGCCGTGGGATCGCACGACGAGGTCCCGGCGTGGGAGGCCCGTGTGGTACATCATGTGCTGCTTCATGTCGCCCGTCCGGCCGAGCGCGTCGGCCACGCCCGTCCAGTCGGAGAGGCCGGTGGGCACCGGCTTGACCAGCTCGCGGCGCTTCCGCTTCGTCGCCCCGGTGGACAGGGCTCGCGCCGGGGTCGCCACCCCGGCCAGCATCGGCGCCAGGGCTGCCGCGGCCAGCACGCGTCGCCGGGGCGCCACTCGCGGGTGGGTGTCGTGCTGCCGTTCCTCAGCCGTCATATGAGCCTCCTGACGAGATGGAAGCACGGGGGGCCGCGGAACCCCGCGATCGCCGCCCTCGCTGAGGCCAGGTGGGCTAACCAACCGGCTCCCCTGGGCTGCGCCCTGTCAGCGGGACGGACGTCAGGGCTTCTGCGCCACCGCGCCCAGCTGGGGCACGGCCTCGGGCTCTTGTCCGGGCTCGGGCCGCCACAGCGAGCAGGAGACGAGCCCCGGCTCCAAGAACTCGAGCCCGTCGAAGTACCGGGCGACTTCCTCGAAGCTGCGCGCGGTGACCGGCGGTTCGGCGATGGCGTTCCAGAACTCCATCGCCTCGAGCTGGAGGTCGCCGCCGAGTTCGGGCTCCGTGGTGGGATGGGTCAGGACGAGGAAGCTGCCGGGGGCCAGCGCCTCCAGGAGCCGACGTGCGACGGCCTGCGCCTCGGTACCGTCGAGGACGAAGTTGAGGATGCCGAGCAGCATCAGTGCGGTCGGCTTGGTGAAGTCGAGTGTCCGTCCGGAGATGCGCAGGATGGTGTCCGGGTCGTGCACATCGGCGTCGATGTAGCCGGTGGCGCCCTCCGCGGTACTGGTCAGCAGGGCGCGGGCGTGCGCGAGCACGATGGGGTCGTTGTCGACGTACACGATCCGCGACTCGGGAGCGATCCGCTGGGCGATCTCGTGGGTGTTCTCCAGGGCCGGCAGGCCGGTGCCGATGTCGAGGAACTGGCGGATGCCGTGCTCTCCTCCGCCAGACAGCGCACCGCGCGGCCGAGGAACTCCCGGTCGGTGCGCGCGATGTCGCGGATGACGGGGATCATCCCGGCGACGTGATCACCCACCTGCTGGTCGACCTTGTAGTTGTCCTTGCCGCCCTGCCAGTAGTTCCACACGCGAGCGTTGTGCGCCGTTGCGGCATCGAGTCGCTGCACCGCGCCGTCGACGGACTCGTCCTTGCCCACGTCGTCCCCCTCCTCGCAGGCCCAAGAGCTCGATGGGACCGGGCACTTGCGGCCGGTTGTCATATGCCGCACGCAGCATAGCGGGGGGCTTCATTCTGCCGACCGGAACATCTGCTGCTCCCGCACGGCCCGCGGCATCGGCCCGGTCGTCACGGCACCCATACGGGCAGGACCACGATCAGCCGCCACAGCACAGCCCCGGGCTTATGAGGTCTGCTCCTGCGCCCGCGCCGCGTCGTCCGCCACATCCTCCTGGCTGCGGTTCGCCTCCAGGTTGGACTTCATGCGGTCCACCCGCTCGACGATCTGCACGGACGCCCGGTCGCGCTCCTTGCGGAGCACCACGAAGCTGATCGGGGCCGAGATCAACAGGGCGAGCAGGACGATCCAGATTCCGTTGGAGTCGCCGACCGCGCGCGGGACGATGCCCGAGTAGACGAGGCCCCAGACGACCACGAGGCAGCCCGCGAGGACACCGAGGCGCATCAGCGTGTAGCGGAGCATTTCAATCCACTCTTCCGTTCCGAACAGTCCGAACAGTCCCAAAGGGCATCGTCCAGTGAAGCACGCCGAGCACCCGACCGCGCAGCGGGGTGCCGGGTCAGTGCAGCGGCAGCAGCATGATGACGTCGTCCCGGTCGTCCCCGGGCGCCACGCGGATCGCACCCGGTATCCGTCCGACCTCCTTGTAGCCGCACGAGCCGTAGAACCGTTCCAGTCCGAGCCCGCCGCGGCAGGTGAGCCGGATGGCCTCGATGCCGTCCCACTGCGCCACGGCGTCCGCCGCCGCGGCCAGCAGGTCGCGGCCGTACCCCCGGCCCTGGTGCCGGGGGTGCACCATGACCGTGTACAGCCACACCCAGTGCCGCATCAGCCGGTGCGTGTTGTACGTGGTGAACGCCGTCGCCGCGACCGCGCCCGTCCCGTCCCGGCCCACCAGCAGCCGGGTACGGCCCTCGGCCATGGCCACCAGGTGCCTCACCAGTTCCGGGCGTATGTCGTCCTCCGTCACCGGCGGTACGAAGCCGACCGAGCCGCCCGCGTTAGACACGTCCGCCCACAGCGCGAGGACGTCGTCCCGGAGGGCGGGCGAGACCGCCGGATCCAGCTCGAACCTCAACGCCACCGGATCACACCCGCATCGGCTGCGGCTCGTCCCGGCGCGCCGGGTCCGGCCCCTCGTACTCGCGGATGATCTCGTACCGCGTGTTCCGTTCCACCGGCCGGAAGCCCGCGTCGCGGATCAGGTCGAGCAGGTCCTCGCGGGTCAGCTTGTCGGGCGTGCCGAAGTTGTCCGCGTCATGCGTGATCTTGTACTCGACGACCGAGCCGTCCATGTCGTCGGCGCCGTGTTGGAGGGCCAACTGCGCGGTCTGCACACCGTGCATCACCCAGAAGACCTTGACGTGCGGGACGTTGTCGAACAGCAGCCGCGAGACCGCGAAGGTCTTCAGGGCCTCGGCACCGGTCGCCATCTGCGTCCGCGCCTGGAGGCGGTTGCGGATCTTGCCGTCCTTCATGTCCACGAAGTCGTGCTGGTAGCGCAGCGGGATGAAGACCTGGAAGCCACCCGTCTCGTCCTGGAGTTCACGCAGGCGCAGGACGTGGTCCACCCGGTGGCGCGGCTCCTCGATGTGGCCGTACAGCATGGTGCACGGGGTCTTCAGACCCTTCTCGTGCGCCAGGCGGTGGATGCGCGACCAGTCCTCCCAGTGGGTGCGGTGGTCGACGATGTGCTGCCGGACCTCCCAGTCGAAGATCTCCGCGCCGCCGCCCGTCAGCGACTCCAGACCGGCGTCGATCAGCTCGTCCAGGATCTCGGAGGCCGACAGGCCCGAGATCGTCTCGAAGTGGTGGATCTCCGTGGCCGTGAACGCCTTCAGCGAGACGTTCGGCAGGGCGGCCTTCAACTCGCGCAGCGAGCGCGGGTAGTAGCGCCACGGCAGGTTCGGGTGCAGGCCGTTGACGATGTGCAGCTCGGTGAGGCTCTCCGGCTCCATCGCCTTGGCGAGCTTGACGGCCTCCTCGATGCGCATCGTGTACGCGTCCTTCTCGCCCGGCTTGCGCTGGAACGAGCAGTAGGCGCAGGACGCGGTGCACACGTTCGTCATGTTGAGGTGACGGTTGACGTTGAAGTGGACCACGTCACCGTTCTTTCGGGTCCGCACCTCGTGCGCGAGGCCGCCCAGCCAGGCCAGGTCGTCCGACTCGTACAGCGCGATGCCGTCCTCGCGGGTCAGCCGCTCACCGGCCCGGACCTTGTCCTCCAGCTCGCGCTTGAGCCCGACATCCATGCTTGTGCCTCTCCTTCTGGACGAACCCCGCCAACCGTACCCCCCACCCCTCGGGCGGCCGGTGCCCCCATACGGCGCTGCGCGCCTAACCCTGCTCGGGAAGGTCACCCACCCGGTTCTCCCACTTCGTGGACAGCACGATCGTGGTACGCGTACGGGAGACGCCCTTCGTGCCGGACAGCCGGCGGATGGTCTTCTCCAGGCCGTCCACGTCGCTCGCGCGCACCTTGAGCATGAACGAGTCGTCGCCGGCGATGAACCAGCAGTCCTCGATCTCCTGGAGCTCCTTGAGGCGGCTGGCCACGTCCTCGTGGTCGGCGGCGTCCGAGAGCGAGATACCGATGAGCGCGGTGACGCCGAGGCCGAGGGAGGCGGCGTCCACGGTGGCGCGGTAACCGGTGATGACACCGGCCGCCTCCAAGCGGTTGATACGGTCGGTGACGCTCGGTCCCGACAGGCCGACGAGGCGCCCCAGCTCCGCGTACGAGGCCCGGCCGTTCTCCCTCAGGGCCTGGATGAGCTGCCTGTCCACCGCGTCCATGCGATCGAAGCCTTCCGATGACGAGATCCGATGAGAGATCTACAGAGTTCCTGAAAGTGATGAGTGGTACTGCCGTTTGCCCGGATCCGCGAGGATGCGCGACCTCTCAGACGAGTGTCACGTCCCGCGGGCCGCGCCACCGAGTTCGCCCTGCCAGCGGCGGTACAGCCGGTGCGGCACCCCCGCCGCGTCCAGCGCCCGCCCCGCCACGAAGTCGACCAGGTCCTGGATGTGCGTCGCCCCCGCGTAGAACGCCGGCGAAGCCGGCAGCACGACCGCGCCCGCCTCGTCCAGCGCCACCAGCTGCTTGAGCGTCTGCCCGCTGAGCGGGGTCTCCCGTACGGCGACCACCAGCCGCCGTCCCTCCTTGAGCGTGACGCTCGCGGCCCGCTGCAACAGGTCCTTGGAGAGCCCCAGCGCGACCCCCGCCACACAGGCCGTGGACGCGGGCACGATGAGCATCCCCTTCGTCGGGTACGACCCCGAGGACGGCCCTGCGGCCAGGTCGCCGGCGCTCCAGTGCCGTACGCGGTCGCCCTCGACGTCGACGTCGAACGTCCCCGGCTTGCCGTCGGCGCCCCGGCCCAGCCACTCCCGCAGGTCGTCCCGCCAGTGCGCGTCCCGGAAGGAGATCCCGGTCTCGTCGAGCAGCGTGAGCCGCGAGGCACGGGAGACGACGAGATCGACGCTCTCGCCCGCGTCCAGGAGCGCGCGCAGCACGGCGGCGCCGTACGGGGTGCCGGAGGCGCCGGACACCCCTACGATCCAAGGCGTACGCGACGTCTCTCCTGGCTTGACTGGGTTCACGACACTGAGCCTATCCGGCGTCGCGGGGCGGCAACCGGTCCAGGTCCTGTCGTGGAACTCCCATCGGCCCTGGCGGCGGCGTTCCTGTTCCGCACCCGGCGGTGGGGTGAGAGGTCAGGGCCGATTGCGCGCTAACTCTTGGCGTCGTCGAAGGGAAAGGCCACATCGCTCACAAGGGCCCACCCCGGCGGCACCTGCCCTTCGACGAGGGCCCACAGGCGTTGGATCGTCTTCCCGTGGAACGGCCTGACCGGGTTCATCACGATGCTGCCCTGGACAATCTCCGTCAGATAGCCGGGGAACATGTCCTCCGGCTTGCTGAGCTGCGAGTGCAGGCGGTCGATGCCCGAGACGGTCACGGTGGCCTCCCTGGGGTCCTGCCCTCGATGGTAGGCCGCCACCGTATTCACACGCTCAGACCCCGAACCAGAAGATCAAGCAGGGCACACACGAACAGGGCGATCCCGATGAACCCGTTGACACTGAAGAAGGCGCGGTTGACACGGGTCAGGTCGTGGGGCCGCACGACCGTGTGCTCGTAGACGAAGGCACCCGCCACGATCACCAGGCCCAGCCAGAAGAAGAACCCGGCGCCGATGACGACCGCGTACCAGACGAACAGCGCCGTGGTGATCGCATGGCATGCGCGGGCGCCCCAGATGGCGGCCGGGACGCCGAAGCGAGCCGGTACCGACATGACCCCGATCTCACGGTCCGTCTCCACGTCCTGACAGGCGTAGATCAGGTCGAATCCGCCGATCCAGATACCGACCGCGAGGCCCAGGATCACCGCGTCCCAGTCCCACCCGCCGCTGATCGCCAGCCAGCCGCCGACCGGGCCCATCGCCTGGGCGAGGCCCAGGATGGCCTGCGGGAAGTTCGTGAACCGCTTGCCGTACGGGTACACCACCATCGGGATCACCGCGATGGGGGCGAGGGCGAGGCAGAGCGGGTTCAACAGGGCCGCGGCGCCCAGGAAGACCACCAGCGCGATCAGGGCACCGGTCCAGGCGTGGCGCACCGACATCGCGCCCGTCACCAGCTCGCGGTGCGCGGTCCTCGGATTACGGGCGTCGATCTCGCGGTCGATGATCCGGTTGACCGCCATCGCGAAGGTGCGCAGGCCCACCATGCAGATGGTGACCAGCAGCAGCCTGCCCCAGTGGATGTTCTTGTCCCACTGGTACATCGCCGTGAGTGAGGCGATGTAGGCGAAGGGCAGGGCGAAGACCGAGTGCTCGATCATCACCAAGCGGAGGAATGCCTTGGTGCGTCCTGGCTGCGGGATCGCGGCGGAGGCGCTGCTCACAGGCCGTACTCCGGATCCGGATCATCCCCGCGGCGGCGGGGAAACCCCGTCTCCGCCCTGCCGGTTTCCAGCATGTCCGTACACGTCACAGCCCGTACTCCTTCCAGCGTCGCGTCACCCGTCCGGATGTCTCCGGGTCGGACAGGACCATGTCCGGCCAGCCGCCGTCCCTCGTGTAACCCTCCTCGGGCCACTTCTTCGTCGCGTCGATGCCCGCCTTGCCGCCCCAGAACTGCTGGTACGAGGCATGGTCCAGGTGGTCGACGGGGCCTTCGACCACCGTCAGGTCACGGGCGTAGTCCGTGTTGCCGAGGGCGCGCCAGGCGACCTCGTGCAGATCGTGCACGTCGCAGTCGGAGTCGACGACCACGATCAGCTTGGTCAGCGACATCATGTGCGCGCCCCAGATGGCGTGCATCACCTTCTGGGCGTGCTTGGGGTACTTCTTGTCGATCGACACGATCGCGCAGTTGTGGAAGCCGCCCGCCTCGGGAAGGTGGTAGTCCACGATGTCCGGCACGATGATCTTGAGGAGGGGGAGGAAGAACCTCTCCGTCGCCCTGCCGAGGGGTCCGTCCTCCGTCGGGGGGCGGCCCACGACGATCGACTGGAGCAGGGGGCGTCGGCGCATGGTGACGCAGTCGATGGTCAGCGCCGGGAAGGGCTCCTGCGGGGTGTAGAAGCCGGTGTGGTCGCCGAAGGGACCTTCCGGCAGCGTCTCCCCCGGCTCCAGCCAGCCCTCCAGCACGACTTCGGCGCTCGCCGGGACCTGGAGGGGAACCGTCTTGCAGTCGACCATCTCGATCCGCTTGCCCGCGATGAACCCGGCGAAGAGGTACTCGTCGATGTCACTGGGGAGCGGCGCGGTGGACGCGTACGTCACGGCGGGCGGACACCCGAAGGCGATGGCGACCGGCAGCTTCTCGCCCCTCCTCGCCGCCACCTGGTAGTGGTTGCGGCTGTCCTTGTGGATCTGCCAGTGCATACCGATGGTGCGCCTGTCGTGGCGCTGGAGTCGGTACAGCCCGAGGTTGCGGATCCCGGTCTCCGGGTCCTTGGTGTGCGTGAGGCCGAGGTTGAAGAAGGAGCCGCCGTCCTTGGGCCAGGTGAAGAGGGCGGGCAGGGCGTCGAGGTCGACGTCGTCGCCGCGCAGGACCACTTCCTGCACGGGGGCGTGGTCCGACTTGACCTTCTTGGGCGGTACGTGCGCCATCGCGCCCAGCTTCCCGAAGGCCTCGCGCATCCCGACGAACCCGTGCGGCAGCTCTGGCTTGAGCAGACCGCCGATCTTGTCGGAGATCTCGCCGTACGACTTCAGCCCGAGGGCCTTGAGCAGGCGCCGGTCGGTCCCGAAGACGTTCATGGCGAGGGGCATGCTCGACCCGCGCACGTTCTCGAAGAGCAGCGCGGGCCCGCCGGACTTCTGCACCCGGTCGACGATCTCCCCGACCTCCAGATAAGGGTCGACCTCGGCTTTGATGCGCTTGAGGTCGCCCTCGCGTTCCAGCGCCCGGAGCAGGGACCGAAGATCGTCGTAAGCCATGCGTCCAAGTATCGCCGAGGGACCGCTATGTCCATGCGCCCACCCCCGTCCGGCCGGGGGTCCGGGGGTTGCCCCCGGGATGGCACAGCCGACAGCGACTACCCTTGCCGCGTCACCGGGGGCCGCCCCGCACCCCGTCGCCGTCTCCTGGGGGATCGCACCACCATGCTCAGGTATCTGCCCTACCTGCTGGTCCTGGCCCTGTGGATATACGCCTTCATCGATTGCCTCAACGCCCCGGAGCACGAGGTGCGCGGGCTGCCCAAGGTGATCTGGGTCATCGTCATCCTGCTCTTCGGCGAGGTGCTGGTCGGCCCCATAGCCTGGCTCGTCGCCGGCAAGGTACGCCACGCCCCGGCGAACGGCTCCATTCCCTTCGAGTGGCACCGCAACCACAGCACGACCTGGGTCGCCCCGGACGACAACCCCGACTTCCTGAGGTCGTTGAAGGAAGAGAACAAGAAGGACGAGGCGCTCCTGAAGGACTGGGAGGCCGACCTGCGCCGCCGCGAGGAGGAACTGCGGCGCCGGGAACGCGGCGAGGAACCCGAGGACTGAGACCCTCTCCGACTCTCCCGGCAGAGGGCCGGAACGTCGGCGTCGCATATGTGCTGCTCGGCGTCCCTCTGTCGCCCCGAGTGCGGACCAGTGCCCTACGCCGCACGTTCGCTGAGGAAGAACCACGGGCGCCCGCCTGCAGCATGGGAAATCCTGAAGCATGCGCCCGGATGACTGGCACCTCACCGAAGACGTCGACGACTTCCTCACCCGAGCCGGAGACTTCCTGCGCTCACGGCCCGGCCCGCACGTGATGCAACTGACATGGGCCGAGAGAGTGCGAACGCGTGGAGCGGACGCGTTCGGGACCGAAGCCCCCGTCTTCGGCACGCTGGAGCGGGCGGGCGAGGTCCGCGCCACCTTCTACCACCTCCCGCCCCGTGCTCTGGGCCTCTCCCCTCTCACGCCCGAGCAAGCCGACTCCCTCGCCGCCCGCCTGGCCGCCCTCGGCTGCTCCCTTCCCTCCGTCAGCGCGGACCACAGCACGGCCACCGCTTTCGCCGGCGCCTGGCAGCGGCACACCGGGGCGATGCCGAAACTCCGCGGTACGCGGCTCCGTCTGTACCGCCTCGGCACGCTCACCCCACCGGAACCGCCGCCGGCGGGACGGGGCCGCGTCCTGGGCGAGCAGGACCTTGGGCAAGTCATGTTCTGGTGCGGCGAGTTCGCCAGGGCCGTCGGGGAGGTCGTCTCCATGGACGCCGGCTCCTGGGCCGACACGCGCTTCGCCGACAAGCTCTACACGCTCTGGGAGACCCCGGACGGCACTCCCGTCTCCATCGCGGGAATGAACCCGATGATCGGCGGCCAGATCCAGGTGGACATCGTCTACACGCCTGCCCACCTACGCGGTCGCGGCTACGCGGGCGCCGTGGCGGCGGAGGTGAGTCGGGCCGCGCTGGCCGCGGGCGCGAGGGACGTCGTCCTGTTCGCGGACCTTGCCAACCCCACCAGCAACGTCCTCTACGAGCGCCTCGGCTATCGCACGCTCACCGACTGGGCGGCGTACGACTTCTCGTATACCGCACCGGAAGTCAGTTGAGGACTCCGGAGGGGCTCCAGGAACTAACTCGTACCCACGCGCCGGCAGTTGATTCGCGGTTCGTTCAGCCACGCCCCGAAGCTAGGAAGATCTTTGTGGTGGCGGGGGCGGGATGGTGGCGACGCCGGGTGCGGGCTCGGGCCAGACCAACAGGACGGGGCAGGGGGCGTGGTCGACGATGAAGCGGCTGGCGGGTCCGAGGCTGCGCGGCCCGAGGTGGGTGCGGTCGCCGTCGCGGGCGAGGACGAGCAGGTCGGCGCCCTCGGCAGCAGCGACGACTTCCCGCTCGACGCGGCCGATGCGCTCCTGCCGGGTGCACGGGCGGCCCAGTCGCTGCGCGGCCTCGGCGAGGAGTTGATCGGCGGAGACGGCGGCCAGGTGCTCCAGTCTCGTGCCGGGGTCGCGTTCGGGGTGGCCGCGTCCGAGTAGGCCGGCGAACGCACCGTGCGCTGCGCCCGGGACGTCGGCCGGGGTGACGTGAAGCAGGACGATCTCAGCGTCCTC
Organism: uncultured Streptomyces sp.; assembly: GCA_965654005.1. GTDB lineage: Bacteria > Actinomycetota > Actinomycetes > Streptomycetales > Streptomycetaceae > Streptomyces. The sequence continues at coordinate 14,005 of CBFHCJ010000047.1, forward strand.
GGGTGCGTGGGTGTGGGCGGCGTCGATGCAGGCGGGCCAGGTGCCCTCGGTGATCCAGGCGATGATTTTCACGGCGGTCAGCCTCCGATGAGGGTGAGCGAGGTCCACAGTGCCAGCACCGAGAGCAGCAGAGCGGCAGGCACGGTGAACAGGCCGAGACGGGTGAACTCTCCGAGTTCGACGTCGGTGTCGTGTTCGTGCACGATGCGTCGCCACAGCAGGGTGGCCAGCGATCCGGCGTAGGTGAGGTTCGGGCCGATGTTCACACCGAGCAGCACCGCCAGAACCGCGCCGGGCCCGGACGGGGCGGTCAGCGGCAGCAGCACCAGCACGGCGGGCAGGTTGTTGATGACGTTGGCCAGCACCGCAGCCAGCGCCGTGATGCCGAGCAGGGCGGCAAGTCCCGTGCCCCCTGGGATCAGGTGGCCCAACCCGCCGGCGAGCCCGTTGTCGACGACCGCGCGGACCACCAGGCCCAGGGCCAGGACGAAGGCGAGGAACGGCACTGCAGCGGCGCGCAGGATGGCGGTAGGGGTGGTACGACGCTGGGCCAGGGCCCGGACGGCGAGCACGACGGCACCGGCGAAGGCCGCCCAGGCGGGGTTGATCCCCAGTGCCGAGGTGAGAACGAACCCGGCCAGCGTGCACGCCACGGTGACCAGGGCGAACAGTGGCAGCTCGCGCGGCTCGGCGGTGTGTGGGCCCTGGGCTCCGGCGTCCAGGTCGGTGGCGAAGAACCGGCGGAAGACCGCGTACTCGGCGACGATGGCCACCAGCCAAGGCACGGTCATCAGAGCGGCGAAGCGGGTGAAGCTCAACTCGCTGGCGGTGAAGGCCAGAAGGTTCGTGAGGTTGGAGACCGGCAGCAGCAACGACGCTGTGTTCGACAGATGGGTGCAGGCGTAGACGTGCGGTTTCGGCCGGGCGCCGAGCCGGGCGGCGGTGGCGAACACCACCGGAGTGAGCAGGACGATGGTGGCGTCCAGGCTGAGCACCGCAGTGATCACCGACGCAGCCGCGAACACCTGCAACAGCAGCCGGTGCGGGCGACCCGCCGCACTTCGGGCCATCCACGCCCCGCACGCGTGGAACAGGCCCTCGTCATCGCACAGCTGAGCAAGGACCAGGACCGCCGCGAGGAACCCGATTACCGGCCCCAGCCGCTCCACTTCATCGCGGGCGTGTCCCAGCGAGATCGCTCCGGTGACGATCACCGCGCCTGCGGCCGGGACCGCGACTACCGCCTCCGGCCACCCGAACGGGCGGATAACGGCGCACGCCAGCACCGCCAGGAGCAGGACGACGGAGAGAGCCTCCGTCAGAGATGAGTTCACCGCCGGATTCTCTCCCGGCCGCGCGACGCTGCGGTGGCGCATCTGCTTGGCCGAGTCATCATCCGCGAGCGTCGACGTGGCGTACGCGGGCGTCAACTTCGCCGACCTCAAGGCGCGGGCGGACGGCTATCGCGTCCCGGGCCTTCCCTTCCGGCCGGGACTGGAGGTCTCCGGGCGCGTACGGGCCCTCGGTGAGGGCGTCACCGGTCTGGCCGTCGGGCAGGAGGTGGCCGCGCTGACCCCGAGCGGAGCATACGCGGACGTGGCCGTCGCCGATGCGGTCACCGTCTTCCCGCTACCGGTGTCAGCCTGCGCACCGGCGCCACACTGCCGTCGGTGCTGCCGACGGCGTACGCGCTCGTCCACACCGTGGGCCGCCTGCAGCCCGGCGAGACCGTCCTCGTCCAGGGCGCGGCGGGCGGAGTCGGCACCGCGGTGGGCCAGTTGGCGAAGGCTGCGGGCGCGGGCGCGGTGTACGGCGTGGTGTCGAGCGCCGCGAAGGCCGCGTACGCGCGCGATTACGGCTACGACGACCTGTTCGTCGGCGAGTTCGAGCAGGCGGTGCGGGCCGTGACCGGCGGCCGAGGTGTCGACCTCGCCCTCGACCCGGTCGGCGGCGAGACGCTCCGCGCGAGTCTGGCGTCACTGGCCCGCTTCGGCCGCCTGGTGTCGTACGGCAACGCGAGCGGGGAGCCGGCGGACGGTGGGCCAGCCGGAGCTGTACCCCCGGGGGCTGTCGGTCGCGGGCTTCTCCATCCTGAGCCTGGCTCAGACTGCCCCGGAGCAGTTGCGGGAACTGACCGAGCGGGCCTTCGCGACCGCCGTGGACGGCACAGTCTCCCTCCCGGTGACCGCGGAGTTCGGCCTGGAGGAGGCTGCGGAAGCGCACCGGCTGATGGGGTCGCGGGCAACTACGGGAAAGTTGCTGCTGCGGGCCTAGGAAACCGAGGAGACGAACGCCGACCAGGCCGGGCGGGAGATCAACAGGACGGGTCCGTCAGGGCTCTTGCTGTCGCGGACGGGGACTACGGCGGGGAAATCGGGGGCTGCCTCGATGCAGTTGCCGCCGTTGGCGTCGCTGTAGCTGCTCTTGGTCCAGGTCGCCGTGCTGAGGTCGTGCCTGCCCATAGTGCTCGTACCCTTCCATCACGTCGCTGATCAAAGCGGCGGACTCGGGGGCTGACAGAGCGTCGGCCCTGAGCACATCATAGGTCCGGCTGTGCTGAGCGTAGACGGCCGGATCGTCGTTGAAATGACCACGGTCCAGCGATTCCGAGTAGATCCACTCATGCCCGTCGGGCAACGTGATCAGCGACAGCGACGTGTCGGGGCGGTCGATCTCGGAGCAGCCTGCCGGGGCAATCTGGATACGGATATTGGGAATCCTAGCCACGGTCAGCAGATGTGCGCACTGGTCACGCATGACGACCGGGTTCCCCACGACACAGAGGAGTGAGCGGGCTGTGCGTCAGGCGGAGTCGGGGGGCGGCAATGCGCCGAGAACGGCCCCGAGGTCATGCGGGGAGCTGAGCGTCACGCCGACGGCCGGGTGAGTTTGGCGGCCACGGCGTCGAGGACCCAGTCCAGGCCGGTCGCGAAGGATGTCTCGGCGTCCACGTCCGTGCCGTCGTACACGGCCTTGGCCAGCGCCGGGAAGCGGCCCGTGGCCAACATCCTCGTCACATGCGGGCCGGAGGCGCGCTGCCAGTCGCGCTTCGACAGGCCCGTGGCGCGCTCCGCCCGCAGGTTCGCGATCTCACGCCTGATCGCGCCGGTGAAGTAGGCGCTGACAGTCTCCACGGCGCGCATGACGGTGTCGACGTCGGCGAGGCCGTCGAGGGCGGCCAGCTTGGCCTCGGTCACGGCGAGGCCGTTCGGACCCAGGGTCGGGCGGCCGCCGAGCAGGTCGGCCAGCCATTCGTGACGGAGAGCGGCCTGCCTGGTGCGGTGGGCGAGGCTGCGCAGCGCCTCCCGCCAGTCACCGGGGTACTCCTCGGGGAGAATCTCGGCCTGGACCTCGTCCACCATGAGGTCGAACAGCTCCTGTTTGGTGGAGATGTATCCGTACAGCCGCATCGGGCCGGCGTTCAGCCGGGCGGCGACCTTGCGCAACGACACCGCCTCCAGCCCGCCTTCGTCGGCCAGCGCGATGGCGGCGGCGACGATCCGCTCCCGGTCGAGCGGCACGGGGCGAGTCGACGGCTCCGGCCGGTCCCACACGGTCATGGTCACACCGTTCTGTTGCGATGCATCACATTGAGGAAATACAGTGTATCGACATGAGACATCGTATCGCAGTAGTCGGGGGCGGCCCTGCCGGCCTTACCTTCGCCCGTGTCCTGCACCACCATGGCTACCCCGTCACCCTCCTCGAACGCGATCCCGCCCCAGACGCCCGCCCCCCGGGCGGCACGCTGGACCTGCACGAAGGGCTGGGCCAGCTCGCGCTGGACAAGGCGGGGCTGCTGGCGGAGTTCCAGGCGCTGTCTCGCCCCGAGGGGCAGGCCATGCGCATCCTGGACACGGACGGGACCGTCCTGCGCGACTGGCGACCCCGCCCAGATGACCGGGCCAATCCCGAGATCGACCGCGGGCAGCTCCGTGACCTGCTGCTCGGCCCTCTCGACGTCCAGTGGGACCGGGGCGTGACACAGGTGACGCCGGAAACCGGGGACGGCGTACTGGTCCATTTCGCGGACGGGCGGCAGGAGACGTTCGACCTCGTGGTCGGCGCGGACGGCGCCTGGTCCCGGATCCGCCCGGCAGTCTCGTCGGTGACCCCGCACTACACCGGCGTCACCTCGGTCGAGACCTCGCTCGACCACGTCGACACCCGCCACCCCGACCTCGCCCGGTTGATCGGCGACGGTTCCTTGGCTGTGTACGGCGTGAACCGCTCCCTCGTCGCCCAGCGCAACAGCGGCGGCCATGTCAAGGTGTACGCCCGGTTCCGCGCGCCGCTGGACTGGCACGCGAACCTGGATCTGGCCGACGTCGAGGCCGTGCGATCGAGCCTGCTGGCCCTGTTCGACGGCTGGGCCGCTCCCGTCCTCGACCTCCTCCGCCACGGCACCGCTTTCGTCCACCGCCCCTTCTACGTCCTGCCCGTGTCCCACACCTGGACCCACGTCCCCGGGGTGACGCTACTGGGCGACGCCGCCCATCTGATGCCCCCCTTGGGGGCGGGCGCGAACCTCGCGATGCTGGAAGGCGCTGAACTCGCCGAGTCCCTCGCCACCGGCCCTGGAGATCTGGACGAGGCCGTCCGCGCCTTCGAGGAACAGATGTGGGCACGGGCCGGCAGGTGGGCGAAGATTACGACAGCCGGTCTGGAACGCCTCGTGAGCCCGGACCCCGCCGAAGCCCTCGCCGTCTTCGACCAAGTCCAGCCATCCTGACTGCCAAGCGCGGGAGCACCGGCACCAACAGCTCGCCACGGCTTCA
>CBFHCJ010000048.1:0-18710 GCA_965654005.1 uncultured Streptomyces sp.
GCCATGACTCGATCCTTTCACTAAATCGAGTCTCCATTCGAACCGGGGCGGTTCAAGGAGCCCTGCCAGCAAGGCAGTCAAACGGGTGCAGGATTCCAAGGCATTTCGCAACCCGGGCGGCAGTGGAGCATCTGCACATCCTGGCCTGGTGTTTTCCGGGACGTTGTACGTTGACATGGTCCGGACGGAGGTATCCAGTCCTGTGGTTCTATTTCTCGTCTGCCGTGAGCGAATGGCCGCCGACAGCCAGCAAGTCCTCCTGTCGTGGGCCTGTGAAGCGCACGGGCCCCGGCGCCTGCATCATGCAGCCGCACGACCTCGTTAAAGAGAACCTGCCACCGCAGCGCCGAAGCGACGCGCCACCCCGCATGGCCCACCGCCACCTGACTGGTACAGGTCGTGGTCGAGCCTCACTCGCCTTGAGGGGTGGCTACCGACTTTCGGTGTGCCCTGGACGGCTGGGTAGGGTCGCGGTACCCAAGCTGGAGAGGTAGTTGCATGGCCCACGATATTGTGATTGCGCAGACGACCAGCGACGACGAGGGGCAGGCGACGATGCTGGCCCGAGGTGCGGTCGAGAGCAAGCTTGCAGCGGGAGTTCACATTGATGCGCCAATCACCGCCTTCTACTGGTGGAAGGGGAAGGTCGAGGCGGCGCGGGAGTGGCGCATCTCGTATATGACTACGACGGACCGTCTACCCGCGCTAGAAGCGTGGGTGCACGAGAAGCACTCGTACGACGTCCCCCAATGGATCACACTGCCCGTAACCGGCGGGTCGGAGGCGTACCTGTCCTGGGTCTTCGAGGAGACGGAATCGGACTGAGGAGCCACGGGCCGGGCGTCGGCGGCGTTGGCGCCCTGGGCGTGCCGCGTGCCACCCGAGGTGGATCAGGATGCGAACCGGCGGAAATGAACAGCAAGTTCGTGTTCGCTGTCAGGAAGCAATGCTGCAATAGCCGCCGCCCGCTCCTTGCCCATGGTGTTGGGCTTGGCCTGTGCCGCCGCAGCGAACTGGCGTGCCACGTAGACGCCTTGGTCGACGTCACCCCCACGCAGTAGGGCAGAAGCGAGATCACCGAGGACCACGACGCCCCCGTCCGGTAGTCCGTCTCCGAGGCGGTCGACCGCGGTATCAGCTGTGGACGTGAGCTCGGGACGCCTCAGCTGGCCGTACACGGACAGCGCCAACGAGTCCATGCGGTATGGGGTCACGAACCTGACCCATGCCTGCTCGCTGGCGTGGTCCGCGAAATCGAAGGCGAAGCGCGCTCGGTCTAACGCCCGGAGCGCCCCCACCTCGTCGCCGGCCGCCGCAGCTTCTTCCGCGTGCCTACCGAGAACCCAGGCGGCAGCAGTAGCGTTACCGTGGCCCCGCACGTCGTTGGCGGCTTGGGAGAGGAACTCCATCTTCGCCTTTGGCGTCAAAGCGCCGTAGCTGCTGTAGGTCAGGGCCAGGGCTCGGAGTGGAGGATGCCCGGCAGCCGCCGCGCACTGCGACGTGACTTTGTAGTAGGCGTTGGCTTTGTCGTGCTCCCCCAGGTCCCAGGCCACCCAACCGGCCAGAGCGGCGGTTTCCCCGGCGGCGATGGTGAGAGCGCCTTCGTGTTCGCCGGCACGAGGCAGGGCCATAGTGATCGCGTCAAGATGCGACTCGACCGTTTTTTGCAGCCGCCGCGCGCTGAGGTTGAGTTCCTGGACGTGCAGTTCAGCGGCTCGGTCGATGAGCGCAGCGGCAGCGGGCGAATCGATCTTGGTCCCCTTGCTGAGGGCGAAGGCGAGGCGCCCCCAGGGCTCGGCGGCCACGCTCACGCCGATAGTGGCGCTACCCAGGAGCGTGCGACGCTTCACGGCGTCTTGGTCCTCCCCTGCAACGGCATGCCCCTTTCTCTTCCGAGCGCGGGCGGCCTTGGCCTCTCGCTGTAGTTCCTCGAAGGGGACACCGCAGGCCGCCGCGATGTGGCCGATTGTGTGGTTGGTAGGAATGTTCTCGAAGTTCTCATAACGGCTGATCTCTCGGCGGGTCATGGTGTCCCGGCCGGAGACAGCGTTGATCGCCTCCGCCTGCTCCTCCTGTGTGCGGCCCGCCTCCTGCCGAAGCCGGAGGAGCAGGTCGGCGAACGGGTCTGGCATGAGTGTGACCTCTGTCGGTGGGCGGAATCCAATCATGGCCTCAATTCCCCCTTCAGTTTCCCCCTTGACATGATTTTCCCCCTCTGGATTCCCCTGGTCGACGGCGTCGCCGCACGGTGCCATAGCCCACATGACCAGGCTCCAAGAGGCGGCCCCGCCCGGCGGGGGCATCCGTAGCTGTGCGGCTACAGCAAGCGCGTCATACGTCAGGCCAGTTCAGGAAGGCGAGCCCGGCGCATCGGCGAGGGCAGAGGTACCGGCGGCATCCCATGCCTGTCAGGCGGCCCTTCTCCCCGACCTCGCGAAGGTCGGGGAGATGCGGCGCATAGCCAGGGCGTTCCTGCGGCGGTGCCGTGTTTCGGAGCCGGTGGCGGGGTTCGTCGTACTGGCCGTTTCGGAGCTGGTCACCAACGCCGTGGTCCATGGTGAGGGCGAAGTCATGCTCCGCATCACCGTGGCCGTCGACGTGGTGCGTGTCTCGGTAACCGACCACAACCCGGCGCCCGCTGTGCTCAAGGAAGCCGGACCCGACGGTGAATCGGGGCGCGGGATCCGGCTGGTCGATGCGATCTCAGACGCGTGGGAGAGCAACGGCGAGGAGACGTGGTGTGAGTTCCGAGACGTGAGGGCTGCAGCTTGAGCCAGAACTCCAGTTGGTTCCCGACGATGCAAATGGCAGACCGGGCAGCTCAGTCGCTTCTGTCACACAGGGCGCTCCGAGGGCCGTTCGCTTGCCTTCGCCCAGTAATTCGGTTCGAGCATCTCGCCGGGCCAGGCGGGCTGACGGATCGGGCCACGAGGCCCCATCTGTTCGAAGTATGGTGCCAAGTCGATCACGGGCGTTCCGTCTACAGCGTCGAGATCGGTGACCAACAGGTCCCGTCCTTCGACCTGGAGCAACCGCGGGTAGCTGACCGCCAGTTGATTGGGACGCCGGTGGTTGCGGTGGACAAAGGTACCGGTCGGCGGCCAGCCCGGATTTCCGCGGGGGCTGCGCGCGTGGAGCTGGACGTCTTCGGGTCGCGCCAGGTGGAAGCGCCACGTCACCGTCAAGTGGGAGAACTCATCGATGCCCTGGAGGGTTTCCAGGGGGTATGCGTCGTTGAATCGGATGACCGACTCGACCCCACCCTGGTAGTCATCCTGAACGCAGGTGTGGCCGCCAACGACCGTTGCGATCGATTCGACCTCGTACGTCGTCACCGGTACTGGTTCCTCCCCCTTGGAGACGCGGATCCACGAGCTGTCGTACGGGGCCCTGAGCCCGTGTCGCGGTCAGCCTATGTCCCGCAGCATGTTCCGTGCCCGGTGGTCCAGTTCGGTGACGTGGCGACCGACGCGTTGCCGGTCAGGCGGCAGCTCGCTCTGAATGCGGACGATGCCGTCGCGGGCACGACCGGACCGGGCTGGACATCTGTCATGGCCGCGCCCGGCAGGAAGCCCCTCGTGACGCCGACGAGAACGGCCGCTGCCTGGTGCTCGTGCAGTCGCTCACCCAAGAGGGACGAGGGGCCTGGCGGGGTCGAGGACGCCGGCGCCATCACATGGTGTGAGCTGAGATTGGCGGCAAGCTGATGACAAGCAACCGCAGTACGAGGTGCGCCCCGTCCTCACCTGATGCGGGTAGCGCCCTGATGGCCGGAGCCGTCTCTCACGGCTGCCGATGCAGGATCGACTGGTCGCTCACGGTGCCCGAATCACGCTGGCATAGCACAGCGGAATCCAGTGTCGTTGTCCTTCATCGAGGCAGCGGCAGTGTTCATCAAGGACGGCGCAGCCCGTTCGATCGGGGACGTGAACGCCGAGCCTTTCAGGTGGTACCGCCCGTTGCTGGGCTCCTCTTCGGTGGAGCACCACTCCCAGACGTTGCCGCACATGTCGAAGATGCCGAATGGGCTGACGCCGGACTGGTAACGGGAAACGGGGGTCGTCGCGTCGATGCCGGCCTCGGCCGTATTCGCCTTCGCGGCGGTCGGTTCGTTGCCCCAGGGGTAGATGCGCCCGCGCGCTCCGCGAGCCGCCTTCTCCCACTGCCGAGCGGTCGGCAGAGCTTTGCCTGCCCAGCGGGCGTATGCGGTCGCGTCGTGCCACGTCACCCACACCACGGGGTGGGTGGCCAGGGCGGCGGGGCAGCGGCCGTCAGGCCAGTGCTGGGGTGGCCGGTGATTGGTGGCTTGTACGAACTTCGCGTAGTCCTCGTTGGTCGTCGGGTAGACGTCGATGAAGAACGGCTCCAGCCACACCGCGCGGTTGTCGGGGCCGGAGAGGTAGATGCCCTCCTCGACGAGGGCCATGACCTTCCCGTCGATCGGGTGCCGGCGGGTCCTCGGGTCCTTTCGCAGCAGTTCCTCGGCGCGCTCATCATGCTCAGCAGCGGCACGTTCGGTCAGGAGCGTGGCGAACCGCTGCTGGACGTCGGGCTCGGCTTGGGCCAGGAGAGTATCCAGGGCTGCCTGGTTGTCGAGTTCGAGTTCGATGGTCTCCGCCCGGCTCTTCCAGCGAGGAATCTGACGGGGGTTGACTCCCACCAGTTCAGCGAACTCCTTCTGTGTTTTCCGCATGGCCTTGCGCAGCAGCTCGGCTTCACGGCCGGTCCACCTAGTCACCCCCGCCATGGTGCTGCTTTACAGCGTCTCGCCGGGGATCGACAGGTACGCCTCCTGGAGCCGCGTCAAGACGGGGTGCTCGACGGGGAGCTGGGTGTCGTCGATCGCGGCCAAGGGGCGGACGCCGATCGAGGTGTTCGTGGCGAACGCCGCAGCCATGCCTTTCGCCTGTTCCAACGTAACGGTAGCGGTGCGGTGTTCGACTTGCTGCTGGAGCAGGGTCATGGTGACGCCGGGCAGTACGGGGGCGTCGGGCCACACCACGGTGCCTTCCTGGTCGATGAAGGCCACGTTCCACGTACCGCCCTCGGAGACGAAGCCGTCGCGGCCGACGAACAAGGCGTCGTCGAAGCCCGCTCGCTGGGCCGCGCCCCTGATGTGCAACGCGCCGAAGAGGCCGACGTGCTTCACCTCGGGGAGGTCCCGCTCGTAGACCAGGCTCTGGGCGCGCAGCGGAGCCGGCGGCAGGGCGCCGGCTCCGCGCACGGACACGAGAACGTGCGGTTCGTTGGCGTCGGCCGGATGGCCCAGCTCGACCTTCGGGTCGTAGATCGTGACACGCACGACGCATGGATGGGGCTCTGCCTCCAGGGCCTGACGGACGTACTCGCGCACACGGTCGGTGTCCAAAGCCGCATGCCACACGATCTTGCAGTCCCGTGCGAGGCGTTCCATGTGCAGTGTCAGGCCGCGGATAGTGCCGTCGGAGTCGACGCGCATGGACGTGAAGTGGCCGACGTTTGTGAGCGCCAAGGGAAGCAGGTCGTCTACGGATACGGGCGTTCCATCGAGAGTCACCATGGCGCCCAGCATGTCAGGCCCCTTTGCTCCGGCGGCACCCCAAACAGGGTTACTGACGAGTCAACGTCATCTGAAAGTCATTCCCCAGGCTTCACCGCGAGGTGTTCTCTAGTCACCGCGCAATCACGTCGAGTGATCGGCGAGGTGATCAGCGCGGCGCGATGTCACGACGCCGCATGCCGCGCTCCCGTGTGCCACCCGCCTGGGAGGACACGGTTGCGCCCGACACCAGGCGTCTCACCGACCACGGCCAAGCCGAGTTGGCCTCATGCGAACAGGAGTTGTCTCATGCGTCGTCGGCTGACTTTCCGCCGGGACGCCAGCCAGCGCGTTGGCCCGAGCGGACAGGGCGCTGTCGGTGCCGAACCAGGCCCTGACCACGATCGGTCGATGGCCGCAGCGGAGACGGTGGCGCTCGTGCTGGACGAGGAGTCGCCGCTGCCGGAGAGCGCCGCCGACGTGGAGGAACTCGCCTGCCGCCTTCGCGGTCACGTCAGCCAGCTCGGGCTGGTTGTGCCCCCGGAAGCACCCGTACTGCGCCGCGCGCAGCAACTCGCGTCGGCGGGAATCCCCGAGGGCTACATGCCCAGCAGGATCCATCTGGTCAGGCTGGCCGAGGCAATCCAAGACCTTATCGCTGCCGTGCAGGCCCACGACGTGGCCCCTGCGAAGCCGGTCCAGAGACGGCGCTGGTGGAAGCCGCCGATCAACGTGCTGCGCGGCGCGATCTTCGCTCTCGCCCTCGCCTGCGTGGTTTTGGCCGCGTCGGTGCCCCGGACATGACCGCCGCCGGGGCAGTTCTGATCGCGCTGATTCTCGGTCCCATGGCGTGGCTGGCTCTTCGTGGTGATCGAGTAAGCGGCCGCATCGCTCCACGGGAGCTCGACCCCACGCAGCACACACCAGACCTGCGCAGACCTGACGCCGGAGCCCGCGTAGCCACCCCCACCCTGACGAGGATTCCCATGCCTGACAGCGCCCTTGCGGCAGGGCCAGCCGCCACCGGCCACCGCCGACGGCGGCCTCAGATCGACGCGTTCACGCTGCACCGTGTCCACCGCGCCGTCGCACTGCCCCTAGTGTTCCTTGCCGCACTGCTTGGTGCCGCCTTCATCCTCTGGTCGGTGTCCGCAGTGGGCCCCGGCTGGCTCCTCGCCGGCCTGGTCTGCGGACTGGCGGGGGTCGCCACGCTGGCGGCTCGCGGAGCGCGAACGGCTGCAGGGGCCGTGCAGACGGCTGCGGAGCATGCCCAGGCAGCGGCACTGGCAGCGATCGCAGGAGCAGCGGCGGCCGTCGAAAAGTCGGTGCAGTGGTCGGCAGACGAGCTGTGCCGCGGGGGACGGCCGCCGCTGCCGGACCTGCAGGTGCCACCATCGGCCAGTCCGAACGTCGAGATCAACAAGGCGTTGAGTGCCCTCCAGGTGCAGGCCATCGCGTCGCTGATACGGGTGCACGACGAGTCCCAGTCCGTCGTACTCCTGGAAGTGCTGCGTCGCCTGGCCATGCGCGAGCACGCGCTGGTCGGCAAGGCGCTTGAGGCACTGAGCCAGCTGGAGATGCTGACCGACGACCCGGAGCTGCTCGCCAAGATCTTCGAGATCGATCACCTCGTGACGCGGATGCGTCGCCAGGTCGAGAGCACGGCGGTGCTGGGCGGGCAGTCCCTGCGCAGCGTGCGTCGGCCCGTTCCCGTCAAGAGCGTGCTGCGCGGCGCCGTCTCCGAGGTCGTGCAGTATCCGCGGGTGGCGGTTGCGGCGGGGTCCGTGGGCGCGGAGCTGGGCCTTCCCGGCCATGTGGGTCCGGACCTGACGCACCTGCTGGCTGAGCTGATCGAGAACGCCTGTGAGTGTTCCGATCCGGCTACGAAGGTGATGGTGCGTGCGCAGCGGGTGGCGAACGGGTTGGCGGTCGAGGTCGAGGACCGGGCCATCCCCATGCATCCGCAGACGCGGGCGCAGATGAACCACCTGCTCCAGGCCCCCGAAGAGGTCGACGTCAGCGGCCAGGTGCGAGCGGGGCAGCTCGGCTTGCTGGTCGCCGCGAAGATCGCCCAGTCGCACGGGCTGTCCGTTCTCCTGCAGGAGAACGTGACGGGAGGCACCACCGCCCTGGTGGTCATCCCGGCACGGCTCCTAGTAGCGATTCCCTCCGTCGACGATGCGAGCGCGCTGCCCCAGGACGCCCGCCCCTTGGCGCCGCAACCGCAGCAGGTTGCCGCGACTCCAGCCACTCCGAGGCCGGGGCAGGTCCCACACCCCGGTACCGCAGGGGCTCCGGAACCCGCACGGGCAGGTCACTCTGCTGATGCGCCCGCCCTTCCCACGCGTAGACGCCAGGCCGGCACGTTCCATCCGCCACACGAGCGGGAGCAAGCCCCCGTGATCGCGGCGACGCCAGGGCTCGCAGCCGCCTTCCGCACCGGCATCCAGGCCGGCGGGCAAGCCGGTTCTCCCACCGCTTCGACAGAGCACCCCAGGCCCTGAACCTCGTCCCTCCACGTTCCCGGTGGCCGTTACATCCGCTGGCCCTTCCCCCCTTTCTGGAGCGATCCCTATGAGTACCCACCCCGCGATGAACAACGTGACCGGCGACGCACCCGCAACCGAGACAACGGCAAGCGGACAGCGGGACAACATGGCGTGGCTGCTGCGGCAGTTCGCCTCCGACACGACGGGCGTCACGCACGCCGTCCTGCTCTCGCGGGACGGACTGCGGCTGCTGGACAGCGACGTCGACAAGGACTGGGCGGACGAACTGTCGGCCGCCATCAGCGGAGTGGCCTCACTCGCGGCGAACATCACCGGTCCCACCCACAAGAAGAGGCCGGCGAGGCAGGTCGTCATCGAGCGAGACGACTGTCTGATCTTCGTCCAGAGTTCCGGTCGCAGCGCGGCCTTCGAGGGCCATCCCGGCAACGAACGGGGAGTGGTGGACACGGTCCTCGCGGTGATCGCGACCATGGACGCCGATGCCGGCACCGTCGGGTTCGAGATGGGGCGCCTGGTGCAGAAGTTCGCCCCCTACATGCAGATCCCCGTCCGCGTCGGCACGGGTGATGAGGTCCGGTGACCGCACACGGGAGCGCGGCCGAGGATTCGACATTCGTGCGGACCTACACCCTGACGCGCGGTCGCACCCGGCCACGGCATCTGCTCGGCCTGGACACGGTGCTGGACGCCGGACCCGGGCGGCCCGGCCCGGGCCAGGCCGAAGAATGCGCAGAGATCCTCGCCCTGTGCCGGGAGCACCGGCGTTCGGTGACCGAGCTGGCGGGCCGACTCGGCCGTCCCGTAACCGCCGTCAAGATCCTCATCTCCGACCTCCTGGACGCCGACGCCCTGGTCGTCCCTGTCACCGCCTATGCCGCGTCCGACGCGCATGCACGTCCCTCTGCACAACTGCTGGCGGCCCTATCTGCCGGCCTGAAGAGGAAGTGGCCCGATGCCATCGCCTACCCCCAGGCCGGGTGACCCGGCCGTGGTGCTGCGGCCGTCGTCGCGCCCGCGTACCGGTGCACCGACCGTGCTGAAGGTCGTGATCGCTGGCGGTTTCGGCGCGGGCAAGACCACCGCCGTGGGTGCCGTCAGTGAGATCACGCCGCTGAGCACGGAGGAGTACCTGACCGAGGCGAGCGCGGACGTGGACAGCCTGGCGGGCGTCGAGGCCAAGCAGACCACCACGGTCGCCTTCGACTTCGGTCGCCTCAACCTGCCCGACGCGCCCGTGCCCCTGGAATTATTCCTGTTCGGCACGCCCGGCCAGGACCGGTTCGTCGACCTCTGGTACGACCTTTGTCGCGGAGCCGTTGGCGCGGTCGTCCTGGTCGACACCCGCCGCCTGGAAAGCAGCTTCACCCCCGTCGGTTTCTTCGAGGACATCGGCCTGCCCTTCGTCGTCGCGGTGAACCAGTTCGACGGAGCACATCGCTACCACCCCGAAGAGGTCCGCACCGCCCTCGAACTGCCCGCCTCTGTGCCGGTGGTCACCTGCGACGCTCGCGATCCGAACCACGTCGCTGGCGTCCTGCTGACCCTAGTTGGCCACGCCTTGAAGAGCGCATCGGCAAGCCCCGCTCGCCCCGCATCCACTACCACCTTTCAGGACGCCTGATGTCGTATCAGCCCAATGATCCCTACCGCGCGCGGCAGATCGCCCCCCTCACGCAGTCGCTGCCGCGACGCACCATGCGGGAGGTCACCCATGGGCCATCCCTCCCCGCCGGCGCCGCCGTCCCCGTACCGCAGGCCCATCAGGCGAGCGAGCTGGCGCAGCGATACGAGCTGCTGGATCGCCTAGGCGTGCCCACCGCTGCCAGCGAGGACTTCGACGAACTGGCCCGCGACATGGCCACACGAGCCGGGTTCATGTACGGCTTCGTCAACCTCTTCCTGGAGGAGCAGACCTTCGTCGGGCTGCACCAGCCGCCCGCGGACAGCGGGTACGTCATCGTCGGCCGCACGATGAGCCGCGACCACGGCTGGTGCCCTGAGGTCATGGCCCGCAAGAAGGCCCTCCCGCTGCACGACGTGCACGCCAGCCCTCGCTTCAGCGGCAACCACGTGGCCGACGCGGTCGGGATCCGCTCCTACTTCGGGGCCCCGCTCATCCACGACAGCGGCACCGTGCTGGGCACGGTGTGCGTCATCGACCCCGAGAAGCGGCCCCTGAGCGAGGCCCGACGGCTGAGAGACATCGTCATCAACGCCGGCGTCCAGGTGATGGACCACATCGCCCGCGCGCCCGTCCGCTAGTCCGTTCCACGACCCCCCGCCCGGGAGCCGCAGGCGATCCCCGGCCGCTCCATCGTGCGACCTTCATCCAGGGAGAGGGAGACGACCATGCCCGCCACACCCACCACGCCGCCGCCGGCGCTGCGCCCCTATCTCGCCGCCCGCCACGAGCTGCTGTGGGACGAGGCGGACGCCTTCGCGGCCGAGCACATCGCGCCGCGCGCCGCACGCATGGAGGCCGCCCCCGGCAGGGTGGAGCGCAAGGTCGCCGACCTGATGGCCGCACGACGCTGGTTCGCCGTCACCGTCCCGTCCTCCTTCGGCGGGCTAGGCGCCGGACACGTGGCCAAGACCATCCTCGTCCACCGCATTGCCCGCGTCTCGGCGGCTGCGGCGGCCATCCTCCAGGCCACGCTGATCCCCGTCGGCGCCCTGCTGCACTTCGCCACCTACGAGCAGAAGGGCCGCTGGCTGCCCCGCGTAGCGGACGGTTCACTGCTCTTGTCGATCGCCGTGACCGAACCGCGAGCCGGCGGGCACATCGGCGGCATCGAGACCATCGCCGAGCACGTCGGCAACCAATGGGTGATCACCGGCAGCAAGATCCACATCGGGAATAGCCACCTCGCGGGAGCCCACCTCGTGGTCGCCCGGACCGCCAAGGCAGGCGTGAGCACCTCCCAGGCGCTGACCGCGTTCATGGTCGAATCCAAGCGCCGAGGGCTCTCAGTCGCCGACCACCGTCCCGGCCTCGGCCTGCACGGCTTCTCTGCCGGCCGCCTCGACCTCGATCACGTCCGCGTCCCCGAGGAAAACGTGGTCGGAGAGATCGGCCAGGGGCTGGGCATAGCGCAGAGCAGCAGCATCCTGTACGGCCGTCCCAACCTGGCCGCAGTCAGCCTGGGAATACACGAGGCAGTCGTGGCCGCCTCGACCGCTTACCTCAAGGCGCGCTCCCGCTACCGGGGCGCCCTCTCCGATCTGCCGGTTCTGCGGGACCGCATCGGTGACATGGAGGCCCGCCTGCGCGCCGGGCGAATCCTGGCCTATCAGTCCGTGCACCTCCTCGACCAGGGCCTGCCCTGCGACACCGACCTGATCAACGCCAAGTACCTCGGCCACCAGTGGGCGATGCAGTCAACCCAGGACGCCATGGAGCTGCACGGCGCCCACGCCCTCAACGGCGACTACATCCTTCAGCGCCTGTGGCGCGACATCCAGTACACCTACCCACCGGCCGGAACCGGCGAAGTCCAGCGCATACGCCTCGCCGACGCCGCCTTCGACGAGGCCCACATCCAGTGGTCAGAACGTCTCGCCGCCGATTGCGCCCCGGGGCGGGGCGCCCCGTGACCCCTCACCCCCCCCCCGGGGCCCGTGTGGCCGGCCCCCGACCCCCGGGGGGGCGGGCGACACCCCACCCGATATCCCTCAACCCAGCCGCGAAAGAGACACCCGTGACCCCGCCCATGACGACCAGCGCACCGATCACCCCCCTGACCCCGACCCAGCAGCGCGTCGCCCAGCACCTCGTGGACGGCCTCAGCCCCCAAGAGATCGCCACGAGGACCGGGCTGTCGGCCGTGACCGTCCGCCAGTACGTACGCGACATCCGGGAGAGCCTCCACTGCCCGCCCCGCTGCAAGCCCCCGGTGATCGTGCACTTCCTGTGCAACGCCCGGCAGATCGCTCCGCCCACAACGGACAGGCCAATCCCGGAACTCAGTCCAGAGCAGCAACTGTTGCTGCGGGCGGTCGCTGAGCACAGCAATCCCAGCGACATTGCTGCCATAGCCAAGATCGCGCCCGCCGACGTGCGAGCCGCACATGACGAACTGCTCGACAAGACCGGGGCGGCCAACACCACCCAACTTGTCGTCTGGGCCCACGCGTGGGGCCTGTTGGGCGCCAGGCGGGCCACCACGATGGAGAGCGGAGCGAGCCAGTGAATGCCTCACCCGCTTCTGCGGCCGTCGAGTCCTCCCCCGCGCCTCGAAGCCAGTGCGCCACAGGGTTACCGGCCGTATACGAGATGCGGTCGTTGCGCACCGACGCCGAACGGGACGAGGCCGCGGCCCTCGTCCAGGACCGTCAGCGCTGGCTCGCCATGCGCGGCGTGCCGAAACCCGCCCGGTCCGATATCCCGGCCCTGTTCCGCGCCCCGCAGGTGAAGCCGGCTGGACTGTTCGAGGACGGGCTGCTGTTGGCCTGCATGATCCCGAAACGCGGGCCCGACCTCGGATGGGGCGAAGGCCCGTGCCTCTTCCTGGACTGCGTCCACACCCTGCCCGGTCACTCCGATGACACCGTCCGGCTGATCACTCTGTGGGCCTCCGACTTCGCCGCCCGGTTCGAGGTACCGCTTGTGCGGGCCGAGGCCATGGCCCGCCATCCTCTCGACGTCGATCCGATCGCCACATTCCTTCGTCGGCTCAACGACATGGGCTGGGACGTCCGTGGATCGGGCACCGGACAGCACCATGAGCGAGTCGCGCGCCTCGAACTCACCGCCGAGCTTCGGCCTGGGCTGAGCGCGCTCATCGGCTGCCAGGTCCACGAGCCGCAGTCCCCCGCCGACCAGCGGAGTATCGCGTGAGGACCGCGGAACCGCTGCGGCCGGACCTCGCCCGCGAACTCATCGCCCGCGCCGCACAGTCGGCAGCACGCCGGGCCAGACGCGTACGCAACCAGCTCGACGCCGTCCACCTCGGCCAGGACCGTCACGCTGAGCACGCCGACACCAAAGTGCTGCGCCGCATCCTGGCCGAACATGACTGGCCCGGCCACCGTCTCGTGGGCCCCGACGCAGCACGTGCCGCCTGGAGCATCGCTCTTCACGCCGACGACGAACCCGACTTCCAGCGGGCGGCCACCACCCTTTTGAAACGTGCGGTCCAGGACGGCGATGCGCGCATCCAGCACTGGGCCCACCTTCACGACCGCGCCCTGGTCAACAGCGGGCGACCCCAAGAGTTCGGGACGCAACTCGTCCTCAGCGCAGCAGGAGTGGAGCTGTGCCCACTGCGTGCGCCGCAGTTGCTGGACCAGCGAAGGGCCGCCGCCGGACTGCCGCCGATCGCCGTCGCTTTGGACACTGTGCGCCGCCGGTACGCCCTGGATCGCATTGACGGCGGCTCACCGAGCGTCGTGCTCGCGGGGGTCGCATGACGCAGCGAGCCCCGCAGGCTTCCACAGACCCGCCCCTCGCCCCAGACCACTTTGCGTGAAAGGACCGTTAAAGCATGAAGCTCACCACCGCCGTCCTCGCTGCCGGCGCCGCGGTTTCCCTCGCCACCGCCGTGGTCGGAGCCGCCCGGTTGAGGCAGGACGCGCGGCACCAGGCCGAACGAAATGAGGCGACCGTCGCGCGCAACCAACTCGACTGGCTGACGCAGATGCCCGCCAACCCTGACCTCGCCAAGCTCTGGACGCCCGAGGACCTGGACGTCGAGGAGTACATGCAGCTGCTGAAGGCCAACCAGCTCATCTGCATGCTCAGCCTGCGCGACCGCCTCGGCTTCGTCCGGGACGGGCGTCTGCCGTTCTACGCCTCGAAGCTGATGGAGAGCGACGTCTGCCGGCGGTACTGGGCCCGTTTCGGGGGCCTCCGCGCTCAGGAGGCCGAGGGCGACGAGCGCGCCGAGCACTTCACCAAGGTGCTGGACAAGGCCGCGAAGAACCACCTGGGGGCACAGCCCGTAGCCGCCTGAAGAGGCGGCTGCCCCACCCCGCCCGAATCAGCCACACCCTCACCTCTCGGAGAAATCGAATGGGCTTCACTGCTGTTCCACTACCACCCGGCAATTTCACCATCGGTAAGAAGTTCGCCTTCGAGGCTGGCCATCGGCTTCCCCGGCTGCCGCATGAGCACAAGTGCTCCCGCCAGCACGGGCACAGCTACGAGGTTGAGGTCATCCTCACTGCATCCGCGCTGGAGGATCCCGGCTTTGTCACGGACTTCGGTGCGCTCGCCCCGTTCAAGTCGTTCCTGGACACCGAGCTCGACCACCACAACCTGCACGAGATCCTGCCCTTCGAGCCCACCTCGGAGCGCCTGGCCCAGTTCCTGGCCGGCTGGTTCGTTCAGAACCTCCAATCGGAGATCCCCGGCCGCCTTGTCGCCGTCCTAGTCCGCGAGACCGCAAGCAGCTGGGCCCGCTTCGATGTGGTGGGCCAATGACCACAACCAAGCCGCTCAACCTCGCACCGGAAGCTGCCGAAGGCGAATCCCTGATCGTCGCGGAGTGCTTCGGTACCGAGGTGCCGACGTTTCAGGGCGAGGGCCCAAGCTGCGGACACCCGGCCCTGTTCATCCGCCTGTCCCGGTGCAACCTCACTTGCACGAGATGCGACACGAAGTACACCTGGGACTGGTCTCGGTTCGACCCGCACGAGGAGTCGACGAGGCAATCCGTCGCGGGCCTGGTGGCCTGGGCCACGTCTTCACCGGTCGAGCTGGTCGTGATCACCGGCGGCGAGCCGTTGATCCAGCAGGCGCGACTGGTGCCTCTCGTCCGGGGACTGATAGCAGCCGGCAAGCGGATCGAGTTCGAGACGAACGGCACCATCGCGCCCACCCCCGAGCTGGTGGCCGACGGGGTCCGGTTCAACGTCTCGCCCAAGCTTGCCAGCTTCGGCGTGAAGGAGACCAAGAGCATCGTGCCAGCCGCGCTGGAGGCATTTGTGGCCTCCGGGCGGGCGGCGTTCAAGTTCGTCGCTTCCACGGTGCACGACCTCGACCGGATCGCCGAGCTGGCCGACGCCCACCGGCTCGCGCCGGTGTGGGTGATGCCGGAGGGCACCACCCCCGAGGTGATCACCGCGACTACCCGGGTCCTCGCGGACGGGGTCGCGGCCCGGCACTGGCACTTCACCACCCGCCTTCACGTGTTGGCCTTCGCGGACACACGAGGCCGCTGACCGCACGCGACTCCACGCCCCATCCGTTCCCCAGTCCCCGGAAACGAGAGACGCCCATGACGACCTCTATCGCCAGCCCTGCGGCGACGCCGACGGCTGCCGTCGCCGGGCCCGCTGCGGTCATCGACACCGGCCGGGTCGCCGGCCTGATCCACCAGCTCTTGGTCGAGCTGGGCGAGGACCCCGCCCGCGAGGGGCTGACCGGCACCCCGGACCGCGTCGCGGCCTGGTGGAAAGCCTTCCTGTCCCCGGACGGCGCCGAAACGGCCACCTGCTTCACCGAGTCCCAGCTGGGTGGTCAGCTGGTCATCGTGGGCGGCATGAGCGTGTGGTCGCTCTGCGAGCACCACATGCTGCCCATGAACTTGCAGGTCACTGCTGGATACGTGCCGGATGGCGAGGTGGTGGGCCTGTCGAAGTTCGGGCGGATCGCCCAGCACTTCGCCGGCCGACTGCAGGTCCAGGAACGCTTCACCCGCCAAGTCGCCGAATACCTCAACGGCGTGATCGGACACGAGGACGTCGCCGTCGTCGTGCGCGGCGTGCACCTGTGCATGAGCATGCGGGGCGTACGGATGGAGGAGGCTCGCACCACCACGGTGCACTCGGGCGGGCGCTTCGGCACCGACCCCGTCCTTTCCCAGCAGTTCCTCACCCTCACCACCGGCCTGTGGGGGGCGTCGTGATCACCACCGTGGGCATCGACTTCTCCGTCATCGCTCCGCCTGCCTACCTGAAGAGCTTCGTCGCCCAAGAGCCGGCCCGCGTCCACCACGTGGCCGCCCAGCACGTCCTGTCCGACGAGAGCTACCGGGCCTTCTTCGCTCACGAGGCCGAGCGCGGGGCCGAGATCATCATCGACAACGGGCTCTTCGACCTCGGCTACGCCCTGCCGGCGGAAAGCCTCGTCGAAGCCGCGCTGGCGGTGTCCGCAAGGGAGATCATCCTGCCGGACGTCATGCGGGACGGGGCCGCGACCTTGAAGGCGAGCGAGAAGGCCGCGCGAGAGATCCGGAAGCTGTCCGGCGACGCATTCCGGCTGTGCGCGGTCCTGCACGCCGCGGACGACGACGAGTGGATGCGCACCTACGACGCCTTCGTGACCAGCGGCTGGGCCGGGGCCATCGCCCTGCCGGCCTCGCGTCGACCGGATCCCGACGAGCAACTGTGCCGCACCCGCTGGTTGGCGACCGCCTACCTGCAGGATCGCGGCCTGGTCGACGATCTGCTCATCTACCGGCTGCTCGGTCTGGGCCGGACCGGGCACCTGGAGCTGATCGAGCAGCGCGAGCACGAGTGGATCTCCTCCGTGGACGGCGCAGCCCCGGTCATCCTCGGCGCGATGGGCGTCGCCCTGCTGCCCGAAGGGCCGTACGAGAAGCCCTCCACGCCCCGCATCGAGAAGCTCGGCCCGATCCCCGAAGACCGGTTCGACCTCATCCGGAAGAACATCTCCGTCGTTCGCGCGGCGGCCGGCAGCACCGTGACGATCGCCGAGGAGCACCGATGACGCCCTTACTCGCCGACCCGGCCCCCGGACTCCTGCGCGCCGCCCCGATCGAGCCGGCCGGGCACACCATGACCCACGCGAGGCTGCTGCGCTACCTGGAGATCAAGGTCCACCACCTCATCCAGGACCAGGACTGGGACAGCATCCGCGTCATCGGCGGCTACGACCGCACGGCGGTGATCTCCCGGTACGAGAAGACCGGGAAGCTGTTCAACATCGAACGGCCCACCGCAGAGATCCACGGCCGTGACCTCATCGTCAAGGCTTTCCCCGGAGCCGACTACGTCCAGCACTACGCCCTGATCATCGCCACGTATCTGGCCATGACCGGCCGCCCCGTCGGCACCGTCACCTATCAGCCGCCCGAGCAGGAGGAGTGCCGAACGGCGCTCGACGCGCTCGACCTGGAACTGGACGGCGACCTGGTGATCGTCGGCTGGGGCCTTCAGTACCTTGCTCCCGAGAACGGAGTGTGGACCCGCGGACCCGGCTACGCGTGGCAGCGCACCGAAGTCGCCGACCGTCGCGTGGTCTACCTCGGGTTCCTCCACAGCATATGGGGAGACGTGGCCGGACGGGTCGTCGCGCGCCTTGCTGAACTCGGCGCAGGCGATGTCGTCTACGTCGGCAAGGTCGGCTCGCTGACCCCCGGCGTCGAACCGAACGCCTGGCTAGCGACCGGCAACACCAGCCTGGTACGCGGGGCGATGGTGAGCTGGGACGACTTCTTCGGCGACTACGCCGCCGCCCACGACGGGGTGCGCAACGGC
The DNA here is from genome assembly GCA_965654005.1 of uncultured Streptomyces sp. Classification (GTDB taxonomy): domain Bacteria; phylum Actinomycetota; class Actinomycetes; order Streptomycetales; family Streptomycetaceae; genus Streptomyces. The sequence goes on from CBFHCJ010000048.1 coordinate 17,470, forward strand.
CTGCACGTGTCCTCCCCGTCGATCCTGCTGGAGAACCGCGACTGGCTGGCCCAGCACACCGCCTCGTACGCCTTCGTCGACCCGGAGATCGGCCCCATGGGGGCGGCGGCGCGCCAGGCGGGGATCAGATTCGGTTACCTCCACGTCATTTCCAACAACCTCGCCACCCACTATCCCGCCGACCTGTCCAATGAGCGTCACAGCGACGTCCTGCGCCAGCGCGCCGTCCTGGTGGACCGCATCCGCACCATCATCACCGGCCGCCTGACCGCCAGCCCGACCCACCCCCTGGGAGAATCCCGATGACGGCGAACGCGCCGACCACCACCGCAGCCGGGAAGCTGATCACCTTCGTCGGTGGTGACGGGGCCGGCAAGTCCACCCTCGCCGCCCGCCTGCACCAGGCCCTCAACGACGCCGGCCACACGGCAGTCCTCATCGGCAAGCACAGCACCGACGTCCGCCGGGACCCGGAGCTGTCCGCCTACCTCGACCGCCTCAACGAGCTGGTCTACCGGCGCGACGCCGGCGTCGCCCAGGCATGCGGCGACCACTACTGGCTGCTTGCCCTGGCCTCCTGGTACACCCTGCAGGACCGGCTCGTTATCCAACCGGCCCTCGCCGCGGGCACCCACGTGATCCTCGACAACGCGCACCACAAGATCCTCGCCCGCTATGCGGTCAACTCCGAGGTCTCCCCCCGCCTGTGCGAGCAGGTCTTCGCGCATCTGACAAAGCCGGACCTGGTGTTCTTCCTGAACATCGGGGCCCGCGAGGCTCTCGTCCGCAAGGGCTCTTTCACTTCCCTGGAGGCCGGCCACGCCGGCGGCGGTGACGAGGACTTCATCCGCTACCAGGACACCGTCCTGGACCAGATGCGCGAACAGGCGGAACGCGGCGCCTGGCTGACGCTGCACGTCGCCCAGTTGGACCGCGACCAGGTCTACAAGGCCGCCTCCGCTGCCCTAGCCGACCGTCTGCACCTGACCGTCTGACCCAGCCCCGATCCCGACCGACAAGGAACGCACCATGGACCAGGCCCTGCCCGCCAGCGGGACATACGTCTGCCACGGCATCACCTGGGCGAGCGGAGACCCCCGTCTTCTGCTCGCCCCCGTGACCGGCGGACCACTCGTCTACGCCCCCGTCACGGGCAGGCACTTGGGTTACCAGGTGACCGGTACCGGCCGGTGGTGCACCGGCCGGTACCGGTTCGCCGACCGCGTCCGCGTCGAGGCGGT
>CBFHCJ010000049.1:0-18633 GCA_965654005.1 uncultured Streptomyces sp.
GCATCGGCACCAGTCCGGGTTCCACCATGTCGTACCCCTCGAAGAACCGCGCGATCTCGTCGCGCGAGCGCATGATCAGCGGATTACGGATGTTCCTGTACACGTCGACAGCGCCCTCGGCCCGCTCCTGCGGGAGCGGGATTCCCTCGTACGAGGCATGCGTGACGACGAGCAGGCTGCCCGGCGGGAGCGCGTCGCGCAGCTCGGCCACCGCACCGTACGGGTCGTCCGTGTCCTCCACGAAGTGCAGTATGGCAACGAGAAGGAGCGCGACCGGCCGGTTCAGGTCTATCAGTCGCTCCACCTGAGGGCTCGCCAGGATCTCCTGGGGCTTGCGGAGGTCGGCCGCGACGACGTCCGTCTCGTCGTTGCCCTTGAGAACGGCCTGGCTGTGCGCCACCGCCACCGGGTCGTGGTCGACGTACACGACATGCGCGCCCGGGCGTGCCCGCTGCGCCACTTCGTGGACGTTGCCGAAGGTCGGGATGCCGGAGCCGATGTCGCGAAACTGGGTGATTCCCTCCTCGACGGCGAAGCGCACCGCACGGCGCATGAACGCCCGGTTCGCCTGCATGATCTTCGGGAGTCCCGGCATGAACTCCATCGCCCTGCGCGCCGCTTCCCGGTCGATCTCGAAGTTGTGCGATCCGCCCAGGTAGAAGTCGTACATGCGGGACACGCTCGGCACGGAAATGTCGATGCTCCGCGGGGCCCAGGCGGGGCGCTCCATGTAGTTCTCCAACGCGTAGGGGACGGTGTGCGATCCGGTGTTCGAGCAGAGGCTACTGATCGCCCGTCAACGGAGCGAGCCAAAAACGGAAATTGACCGTCCGTTCCCGGTCACTGACTCTGGCACGTGCCGCCTGATGTCGCCACCCATCGCCCCTTTTGCGCACCAAAGGGGTCCACCCCCCTCCGTGCGGCGCGTGATGAAAACCCGCGCAGAGGTCCAACAGGCGTTCGAGGACTGCCAGGTGGGCCGCCTCGGCGTCATCCCCGCCGAACGCCTCCCCCACACTTCCTGAACATATGTTCAGGACATGACAAACAGGAACAGAGTCAAAGGGAATCCATGACCAGGATCGGCATCATCCTCGGCAGCACCCGCCCCAGCCGCAACGGCGAGCAGGTGGCCAAGTGGGTCTACGACATCGCCTCCCGCGCCGGCTTCGTGTCGTACGGCGGAGGTCGGCGGCGCCCGCGCCGTGGAACACCTGCGGCTGGTCGCCGGAGAGCTGCAGATGGCCGACGTACGCCGGCAGGTGGCGCTGTCACTGATCACCGAGTTCGAGAACGTCAGCGTCCTCAAGCCCGGCGAGTACAACGCGCAGGCCCTGGGCGCCACGCTCGACCAGGTCGTCGCCCGGAGCGGTGCCCTGGCGCATCTCCGCACCCCCGCCGCCTGAGCCACAGCTCCTCCCGACTCCGGGCCCGTAGCCGGCCACCGGGCCCGGAGTACATCCCTGTCCTGGTCCGGATGATCAACCGGGCCGGTCGAGGCCACGGCGGGCCAGCACCAGCTCGGTACCACCGCCCAGGGCGAAGCCGTCGACGGCCGCGATGGTCGGCTTGCTGATGGCGTGGCCTATATAGCCGAGGAAGCCCCCACTGCTCGCGCCACGGCGCCGCGATGGACTCACCGCGAGCCAGTGCCTTGACGGACGCCACGAGCCCGCCGACGACGCAACCCCGCGCGTCGGTAGCAGCTCATCCCCACGCCACAGGAGCGTCTTCGAGCGCCGAACGGCTCCGGTCGCTCCCGGCGATGACACCACGCCGAAGGCAAGCCGAACGATGATGGGCAGCGCCGCACCGGCAGGCGGCGCACCTCGGCTCGGGTCCAGCGGTCAGGAGGCGTACCGCGGCGTCCACTGCGCCGCCGAGATCGCGGCACGCGGCTCGGCCTCCGTGGCCTCGGGTGCGACGCCGTCCTCGACCGCGGCGTCGCCACGGCCAGCGCGATCTCGCGGGCCGCGTCCCGCATGCGCGCCAACGGTGGCCGCAACGGGATCACCCCGTCGTGGCCTGCCTGCACCGCGCACTCCCCCACCGCCACCATCATGCGGTCGGTCACCCGCGAGGCCCGGCCTCCCTAATATGAATGCGCAAGCATAAAGCGAGCCGCTGAAGCCGAACCTTGTTCCGCTGCTCACGGACGGCGAGCGGGTGGCGATGGAAGTCGACCTGACGACGTCAGCGGCGTGCTCCTCGCCCAGCCGTTCAAGGCCGTCCGGATCGGCCCGGTCAGCATGTTCGTCGAAGACGTCGCCTCCAGCGAACGCTTCTACACCGACACCCTCGGCCTGAAGGTCACCGAGGAGACGGTGGTCGAGGGCCACCGCTGCGTCTTCCTGCGGGCCGACACCGAACACCACAGCATCGGCCTGTTCCCGATCGAACTGCGCGCCGCCCTGGGCCTGAACGACCGCACCACCCTGCTGACCTTCGGCGTCCAACTCGGCTCCTACCAGCAGCTGCGCCACTCGGTGGCCTTCCTCCAGGAGAAGGGCGCCAAGCTGGTCGACCTGCCGCAGGACATCCACCCCGGCATCGACTACTTTGCGGTCGGGCCGGTCGATCCAACCACGCGCACCTCCTGCTCGCGCAGGCAGCGGGCGAGCCCCGCCCCGTGGGCACCGGTGTCCCCACCCCGACTAGGGGGACCGGCCGCAGTCATGCGGTCGGGCTATCCGACACGGCCTTTCACTCGGATCACGGGGGGCGAGAACTCCATGATCTTGGAAGCCGTGCCTTGCCACGTTCCGGCCCGTCGCTGACTTGGCGAACCATTACGAACCGGGCGTCACGCAACTACGCCGAAGCCCTGGTTGCAGCTGGAGTACTAACTCATGATCACTGGGACGGACCCGAGGGAAGCATCGCCAGAAGAAGATTGTCTTTCCGCCACAAAAGCAAAGGTCAATGCTTCAGGGCACAAAGAAACCATCCTCCCGTCGCTCGACGGCAACGCTCCGTCCGTGGTTCTCTCATCGTATTGAGGACGATCTGGAAGGGAGAACCGGCCATGCGGCATGCGTCACCGCCGATAAGTGCGGCGCCGCGTCAGCCGGTTCCTCGGTCGGCCTCATGCTCCCCGCGACAGCCTCTCGCATGGTCCCACGGGACGGTACAAGCGAGCGCTCCCGTCGTGAAATCCTGCTTCCTGGCTACCGACAGTAGTTGACAGTCGGAACGGCGTACTTTTGCGCGCATCGAAGGAGAGCAAGGCGTTGAATGCTGTCGGAGGCGTAGAAGACCCGCCACTGGTGCTTGTCATATCCGTGGGCAAGCGTCCTAGTTTTCACGCCGCGGTGCGCCACGCCCTCGCCGACCTGGTTGCCGGTTCCAGATGCTCACTGTCAGAGATATCTCGCACGGCGAGCCCTCCCGCCGACACCGGTTCGGACACCGGCTGGACGCGACGGCCCGCTTACCAGGAGGTGTGCGCCAAGGCGCGGCGTTACCTCGCCGAGGCACTTCCGCATGCCGAGATCCGGCTGATCAACGTGGAGACTCTGAATCGGGCCGCCGACGCGCTGAGCGACCAGACGCGAGGTAATCTTCCGCCACCCCTCCTCCTCGTTGACGCGGCGGGCGCGGGTCTCGGCACGGCCCCGCTTGAAGCCCCGGTCGCCGAAGCCGCAGACTGCCTGGCGGCCCTGCTCCCCGAACCCCGGGAACGGCTTCCCCTGCACAATGTGACCCTTTACACGGAGGGCCCGCCGTCCACCGTCCGGGTGGCCCAGGCCCACGAGGTGGTCACCCTGCCCGACTTACCCTGGGTGCTCACCGCCGATGTCGTCCGTCGGTTCACCGACCATGTGCAGCACTGGCACGGTAGCTCCGCCCTTCGATCGGCCTCGCGGACCGGGCCTCCGGCACTGGGCCGGTTACTGCACCAATTTCTCACCGAACAGTCCGGCTCTTCCTGGGGATTGCATTACTACACCGGCTCGGTCGTCTCGGGTCTGATCGACGAACTCGACCGGCTTGTCACCGAGCAGGGCAACCCCGTACTGCGCGGACCAAGCGAACACAGCCTGGCATGCGGCGCGCTGGCCCGCTGGCAGTTGGACGGGGCGCCCTTCCTTATCGTCGTCACCAGCGGGATGGTCGACGAGTTCCGGGGCACCCTGGCCAATTTACGCCAGGCGGGGGCCCGTGGTTTCATACTCTGCGCCGATTCTCCGCACGAGGCGTGGTTTCCTTTTCAAGGCACGGTCCACGCTGCCGAGGACTCCCGCGCGGTCCTGACGGCCCGCGGTATCGCCCATGTGTATATGGATGACCCGAGCCGGCTGGGGGAGGATCTCGCCGCCGCGTACTCGGCCTACCATGAGGATCAGGGGCCTGTCGTTCTGCTCGCCACCCCCTCGGTGCTCTCCTCCTCCGCTCCGCTCACTCCGCCCGAACCCGGTCGGCGGCAGGTGGCACGCCGCGCGCTCCTGGTACGGGAGGATCAGCTCCGGCCTGTTGTGGACCTGATCAACTCCGAGCCTGTGAGACTTCTGTGGCAGTGCGGGTGGCTCGACAACGAGGAGTCCGGTCTGGTCCACGAGATCGCGGCACGGGCCGGCATCGCCCTCGCCGACTCGCTCACCCGACCCGGCACCGTGGCCGGATACCGCGATGGCCGGAAGGTGGACGAGTATCTGGGCAGCCTTGGGCTGTACGGCTACTCTGCCCGTGTCTACGGCTTCCTGCACCGCGGCGGCCGTCTGCGCCCGCGTGGCGAGCAGTGCGTGTTCTTCCTCAAGAGCCGCATCGGTGAGGTGTCCACGCCGTTCTCACCACGGGCGCTCGCCCGGAACCTGCGGATCGTCCAGATCACACGCGAGGCCGAGCATCTCGCCCCGTTCACCGATCATCTGGTGCATTCCGAGGCGCTCCCCTTTCTGCGCGCCCTGCGCGAACGCCTCGACGTCGATCCTGAAGTGCTTTCCCTGCGGCGTGCCGCCATCGCCGGAGCACATCGCAGCGCCGACGACGCGGTTCACGCCCTGCCAGTACAGCCGATGTCCGCCAACTATTTCTTCCACCAGGTCGGCCAGGTGCTGGAGCAGCTGATCACTGAGGAGGGATACACGTACACCGGGGTGTACGACGTGGGGCGCGGCGGGCTCTCGGCAATCCGGAATCTTCCCAGGACCGGACCCGGCTTCTCCGGGTGGTATGGACGGGCCCTCATGGGCGACGCGCTCCAATCCCTACCCGCTGTAGCCCTCACCCGGGACGATAACGTCCTTGCCTTCGTGGGCGACGGCGCCTGTGCGCTCGTACCCGATATCGTCCCCACGCTGGTCCAGCAGATCTGTCTGTACGGACAGCCGCTGCGCCGCAACCTGACCGTATTCCGGCTGATCGACGGCGGGCACTCGGTGATCCGCTCCTACCACGAGGGCCGTTCGGGCTCCGGGCTGAGCCGCCAGAACCAGGTGCTGCACCTGCTGGAACCGGAGTGGACCCGGGACTTCGGACGCCTGACCGTCCAGCACCGACACCTGGCGGACGTCCCGGCGCCGGACCTGCGCGACTGGCTGACCCGGCCGGCTACGGTGAATCTCTGTTCGGTACTGCTGTCGCACAACAACGAGGGTGATGGTCTGAGCCTGCTGTCATCCCTTGGCTGGCAGCGTGACGAGCTCTCCGAACTCGCCCGTTCCGCGGCTCGGCCCTCCCCTCCACCCGGCCCGCGCCGGCCGGTCGATTCCCGGGCCTGAGATCGGCTGCACCGGCCGACAGCGCATGGCTTTTCGTGCTCCCTTCCCGCTCTTCCATACGAGGCACAATTGTCCCAAACCGCGATATCCCCAGCCGCGTCGGAATCGACAGCAGTGACATCGACCGAAGACCATAGGCCGACGACACCCTTCGGCTTTTTGGCCCACCCCATCAGTTCCGGACACCGCAACCAGGTCCGTGCGCTGGATCTGTTCGGCCGACTCCTCGACGAACAGCGAGGTGTCGATCGGGGCCCCGGCATCCGGAACAGTGTGCCCATACCGCTGCTCACCTCAAGGGTGAAGTGCGCTATCTCCCGTACACCGCGGAGCAGATGCTGCGCCGCCCCACCAAGGCCCGTGAGATGGTCGCCGCTGAGGCGGCCCGGCTGCGGGACGCCGGCGCCCGGCTGATCGGCCTCGGCGGTGCGACCTCGATTGTCGGCGACCGCGGCGTGTGGACCGCAGGGCAGGTCGGGACGGCGGTGACCAGTGGCAACTCGCTGACCGTGTACGCCGCTCATCAGGAGTTGCGGAAGGTCGTGCGGTTGCTGGAGCTGAAGCCGGAGTCGACCCGGGTGGCGGTGGTGGGCTACCCCGGCTCGATCGGGCTGGCGGTGGCGAAACTGTTGCTGCTCGACGGCTTCTCGCTGGACCTGGTGTGCCGACGCGGCAATCGGGCTTCCGCCGCGCTGCTCGCCCATCTCGATCCGGCGGACCACGACCGGGTGCGGCTGGTCGATGAGGTCACCCAGTGCTCCGAGAGCACCCGGATGTTCGTCACCGCGTCATCGGTCGGCGGCCTTGTCGACCCCGACCGGTTGCCTCCGGGCTCGGTGATCGTCGATGTGGCGCTGCCCCGTGACGTGACCGCTCCCCCGCGTGACACCAGTGACGTACTCGTCATCGACGGCGGCCTGGTCAGCGGTTCCGCCGATGTTGTCATCGGGGACGGCGGGCTTCCCGGTCCCACCCAGCAGCTCAACGCCTGTCTCGCGGAGACGGTGGTACTGGCCCTGGAAGGACACACCGAGTCGTTCTCCCTCGGACGTGAGCTGCCACTGGAACGGGTACGCCTGATCGGTGAGCTCGCCGCCCGGCACGGATTCACGCCCGTTCCGCTCGCCTCCTTCGGCCGTCCCGTCGCGGACGCGGCTATTCTGCGTCTGGCGCGCCATCACCACCCTGCCCGCACCGCCGCGAGCAGGGACTCGAATGCCGGCGGACTCACCGAACTGACCAAGCGACGTTTCCATGAGCGCATCAACCCGCCGATGGCCCGGTTCTTCGCGGCGCACGGCATGGACCGGGTGTTCACGAGCGCCCGCGGATGCACTCTGACCACCGAGGACGGCACCGACTTCCTCGACTTCGTCGCCGGATACGGGTCTTTGAACCTGGGCCACAACCATCCCAGGGTGACCGCACAGCTGCGGAGCTTTCTCGATCAGGGCTCTCCGAGCTTCGTGCAGTACGTGTCGATGCCGGTCCACGCCGCCGAGCTCGCGGAGCGGCTGAGCGCCGTTGCCCCTGGGCGGCCGGAACGGGTGTTCTTCAGCAACTCCGGTACGGAGGCGGTGGAGGCCGCGCTCAAGGTAGCCCGTGCCGCCACCGGCCGGACCCGCTTGGTGTATGCCGACAACAGCTACCACGGCAAGACCCTGGGCGCGCTGTCCGTTACCGGTCGTGCCCAGCACCGGGAGTCATTCGGCCCGCTGCTGCCTGACACGGTGGGGGTCCCGTACGGGGATCTGGGGGCACTGGCGGCAGTGATCGACGGCGCGGCGGCGTTCATCGTCGAACCGGTGCAGGGCGAGGGGGGTGTCGTCCTGCCGCCTGCCGGATATCTGAAGGCCGCGCGCGAGCTGTGCCGCCGGGCCGGAGCGGCATTCATCCTGGACGAGATCCAGACAGGCCTCGGCCGGACAGGAGCGCTGTTCGCCGCCGAACACGACGGGCTCGATCCCGATGTGCTCTGCCTGGCCAAGTCGCTCTCCGGAGGTCTGGTGCCCATCGCGGCGACCCTGTGCCGGGGCGAGCTGTGGGACGCGGCGTACGGCAGCACCAATCGTGCGATGCTGCACTCCTCGACGTTCGGCGGTGGCAACTTCGCCGCGGCGGCGGGCCTGGCCACCTTGGATGTGCTGGCGGAGCAGCGTCTGCCGGAACACGCCCGTGCGGTGGGGGAGTATCTGCGGGATACATTGCGGAAGGCGTGCGAGCCCTACGGTTTCATCAAGGACATCCGCGGTATCGGTCTGATGACCGCTCTGGAGTTCGACGGCGACTTCTCCGGTGCCGTCTCCTCCATGAAGGACGAGCTGCTGACCCGGCTTCCGGGCGATATGCATGCCCTCGCCGACTGGCTGCCCGACGACCTGCGGATGGCGCTGGTTCGTGCGGGGGAGGCGGTGGAGTCCACACTGGGCGATCTGATGTGCCTCCGCTTCGTGGGGTCTCTCGCTCGCGACCACCGCATGCTGACCTTCGTTACGGCGAACCGGACTCAGGTGATGCGGATCCAGCCTCCGCTGGTGCTCTCCTTCTCCGAAGCGGAGCGGTTCGCCGAAAGCGTGGAGGCGGTCTGTCGTGAGCTGGCCCTCCACGCTGATCTGGGCGCCTGGCAGCCGCCTGAGACAGGGCGTTGACTGCTGGACCGAAGATCACCACCGACAACACGCAATGGGAGAAAAACCTTCATGAGCAGCACCACCGAGCAGCACGTTGTCGACATCATGGTGGAGCGCCTGGGCCTGCAGCCCGAGGAACTCGGGCTCACCATTCGCTTCAAGGAGGACCTGGGACTTGATTCGCTGGACCTGGTCGAGTTGGTCTCGGCGTTGGAAAGCGAACTCGGAGTAGTGGTGACCGACGAGGTGGCCGAGGCCCTCACCTCGGTCGGTGATGTCGTCGCCTACGTGGACTCCCAGCGCGCCCCGACCACGGAGACGGTGGCATGAGTGGCCGGCGAGTAGGGGTCACCGGGCTCGGCCCGGTGACCTCGGTGGGAGTCGGTGCCAACGCATTCCACGTGGGCCAGTTGGAGGGACGCAGCGCCGTGCGTTCCATCACCCGGTTCGACGCCTCCGGCCTGCCGGTACAGATCGCAGCAGAGGTGGATCTGCCCGACGACCTCCGGATGAAGCGGCGTGATGCCCTCGCCACCGACCGGGTCACTCATCTCGCCGCCGCAGCCGCGTCTCTGGCGCTCCAAGACGCCGACCTGGATCTCGATTCGGCCGACCGGAACCGGATCGGCGTGGTTCTCGGCACCGGCTGCGGGGGTCTGGAGACGATAATACGCAACGGGGCTGCCCTGGCACTGAACGGCGCGGGGTCGGTCAGCGCGCGGGGTGTCCCGATGTCGATGCCCAACGGTCCCGCCTCCTGGATCGCCATTCAGTACGGGCTGGGCGGACCCGTCACCACCAGCGCGACGGCTTGCGCAAGCGGCGCCGACGCACTGGCGACGGCGTATCAGATGATCGCCACGGGGGAATCCGACGTGGTGCTCGCCGGCGGCGCCGAAGCGCCGGTCACCGACCTGCTCATCAGCGGCTTCGCAAAGATGAGGGCGCTGTCCACCCGGAACGAAGAGCCCGAGCGGGCGAGCCGGCCCTTCGCCGCCGACCGCACGGGATTCGTACTCGGCGAAGGCGCGGCTGTTCTCGTGCTGGAAGACTCCGGCCACGCGCGGGCACGGGGCGCCAGGCCGTTGGCAGAGCTGCGTGGTTACGGCCGTACCTGCGACGCGCACCACATCGTCGCACCGCGACCCGACGGCTCCGCCGCCGCCCGGTCGCTGACCGCCGCACTGCGCTCGGCGCGACTCACCCCCGGGGACGTCTCCCATATCAACGCGCACGGCACCGGAACCGTTCTCAACGACTCTGCGGAGGCAGCCGCCCTCAGGACTGCCCTGGGGCCGACCGTCGGTCGGATACCGGTGACAGCCACCAAGTCGATGACCGGTCACGCTCTCGGGGCGGCCGGCGCAATCGAGGCTGTGGCCGCCGTGCAGGCCCTCGTTTACCAGGTGCTCCCGCCCACAGCCAACCTGGAGGCTCCCGATCCCGCGATCGGATTTGACCTGGTATCGGGTGAGCCGCGTGAAGCCCCGGTCTCTGCCGTGCTGTCCAATTCGTTCGCGTTCGGCGGCCATAATGTCGTGCTCGCGTTGACGCGGCCTGAGTAGGCGTTTGATATTGATTCGCGATGGGTATTTCGACCGGCTTTGCCGCATTCATCGCCAACGCGCACAGCCTGAAATGCTGAAAGCTCCGCACTGGCGGGAATCTTTTACCCCATCGCCACACCAGGCGGAATCCAGCGCCGAGAAGCGGATCAAACAGGCACACAGGCCGGCGTCCAGAAAGCCGTCTACGCCCGCCCCTCCCGCAGCGAGCAGGAACGACGCGATGCATTCCCCGACTGGCCGCACACCTACAATCACCACCGCGGGCTGATTCGCACCTTATGGATGCCTTCGTGGCCTTCCGAGCACCTACCGGCGCACCCGTTTAATCCGCTTTTCGGCGCTGGAATCCGTCTGGTTATTAACGAAGCGAAAAGTTTCCTCCAGTGCGGAGCTGCCGGGCATTTCAGGCTGTGTACGTTGGCGATGAATGCGGCAAAGCCGTTCCATTGAGGCGTTCCTCCATTCTCGGGCTTCGGACAGGCACGGCTCGGGACGGGGTACGCCGTGTTCGGCGAGCGGCCTGGAGAATCGGGCGGTTGGGCGACACCGATACCGCGCTCCAGGTCGACTCAACCGGCTCCGGATGTGTGTCACCGGGATCGTGGTGTCCATGACCTGCTTCAGCAGTACGCTTTCGCTGCCGAATGGAGAGAAATGACTACAGTTGCGTCCGGCCGCCGTGCCGAGCGGATTCTCGTCGTCGGTGGCTACGGAGCCGTCGGCTCCACCGTGACCTCCCAGTTGGCCCAGTGGTTCCCCGGGCGTGTCGTCCCCGCCGGGCGGGACGAAACCCAGGCTCGTCGACACGGTGGGGTGCGGGTCGACGTGGGCGATCCGGTCGGCTTCCGGCGTGTGTGGGACGAGTTGGGTGACGTGACGGCAGTGGTGCTGTGCGTCGAGCCCACGGACGCCGCGGTCGCACGCGTCTGCCTCAGTCGCGGCGTTCACTATGTGGATCTGGGTGCCACCCACCGGCTGCTCGACGCCGTGGCGGAGTTTCACGGCGTGGCCGTCGACGCAGGGGCCACGGCTGTGCTCAGCGTCGGTGTCGCCCCCGGGTTGACGAACCTGCTCGCCCACCGGGCCCACGACGCGGTCGGCGGTGCCGAGCGGCTAGATCTCACCGTGCTGCTCGGTGCCGGGGAGCGGCACGGCACCGACGCGGTGCGCTGGACCGTCGCAGGTCTGGCCGAGCCGGTCACGGCGCGTCCAACGCGGACCGTGCTGCCGGGATACGGAGCGAGAACCGCTCGTCCGTTCCCGTTCTCCGACCAGCACACCCTGCGGCACACGCTCGGCATCCCGGAGGCGACCAGTCGTCTGTGCCTGGACTCCCGGCCGCTGACCGCCACACTGTTCGCGCTACGCCGGGCGGGACTGCTGCGTGGCGCCCGCCGACCGATGCTGCGACGCCTGCTCACGGGCGTCTTCAGCCGTGTCCACGTCGGAGGCGACGGCTTCGTGGTGCGCGCCGACGCCCGCCGCGGCGACCGGCACGCCGCCTACACCCTCACTGGGCGCGGGCAGAGCCACGTATCGGGCCTCGTGGCCGCGTACGCAACCCGCGAACTGCTCACTGCCGATCTGCCCGTCGGGGTCCATCACATCGAGCAGTTGCCTGCGTTGGCCGATCTGCCCGAAAGGCTGGCCGCTCACGGGGTCGTGGTACGGCGCCTCGGAGCGCCGGCCCAGTGGTGAGTGCTGCTCGGCAGAGCTGCGGAGGAGAGGACGGGAGCGGAGCGGCCATGGCCACGATCACCACCACCGTCACTGCCCGGGTCCGGGCACCGCTCCAATGCCGGGAGGCCGGCAGGTTCGCCGTGCTGCTCCCGTTCGTCGTCCCGGCCGTGATGATGCTGCTCCCGTTCGCCGTCGTCACCACGACGCTCCACGGGCGGCTTGCTCGCCCTGCCGGACAGCGTCGGTCGGTGAAGCAGTCGGGCGTCAGCCCCACCGGAGGGTGCTGGCTGCGGTAGACCGGTCGCGTGACTCGAGGTGATCCGACCGATGCCGAATGGGAGTTGACCGAGCCGCACCTGCCACTGGGGGCGTTCGGACCGATCCCTGACTTCGACACCGGGCTCGCCCCCGCGGCGAAGCGTGGGAGCGGCGCCGGCCGCGTTCCGCCGGCTCGGGCGTTCACTGCTTGGGGCCGCCTTCGACGAGGCGTCGTAGCGAGGGGAGCAGCGCGTCGAGGTCCTGTCCGGTTCGGAACGCGACGACGGTCGTGCCGCCGCCGGTCTCCGCGCGGGAGCCGGGTGCCGGCATGCACACGGTGATCGAACACATCCTGGACGACGCCGAGTTCTTCGAGACACAGCCGCTGTTCGCGCCGAACATCCTCACCGGCTTCGGACGGGTCGAGGGCCACCCGGTGGGCATCGTCGCCAACCAGCCGATGCAGTTCGCGGGCTGCCTCGACATCGACGCGAGCGAGAAGGCCGCCCGGTTCGTGCGGACCTGCGACGCCTTCAACGTCCCGGTGATCACCTTCGTCGACGTGCCCGGGTTCCTCCCGGGCGTCGGCCAGGAGCACACGGGCATCATCCGCCGCGGCGCCAAGCTGAGGTGGATCGAGACCGAGTTCGTCAACGGATCCCGCCGTTCACCGCCCTCGGCGCCGAAGAGGGCGAGGCCGAGACTCGCGAGAGCGTCGTGGTCGAAGTCAGCGGCAAGCGCCTGGAGGTCTCCCTCCCGGCCTCCCTCGGCATGCCCCTGGTTCGCACCGGCCTGGCTGCCGGCAAGCCCAAGTGGCGCGCCACGAAGAAGACCGCCTCCGCCGCCTCCGGCGACGCTCTCACCTCCCTCATGCAGGGCACCATCGTCAAGGTCGCCGTTGAAGACGGCCAGGAGGTCCAGGAAGGCGACCTCATCGTCGTCCTGGAGGCCATGAAGATGGAACAGCCCCTCAACGCCCACCGCTCCGGCACCATCAAGGGCCTGACCGCCGAAATCGGCGCCTCCATCACCTCCGGCGCCGTCATCTGCGAGATCAAGGACTGACAGTGAGCCGCCGACCCTGACCACTACGCCTATCCGCGCGGCCCCTAATATCGTTGCGCATTCTTCGACGGACGCTGACGCCCGCCTGGCCGTGCCCGCCGCCCAACACGACACGACGACTCCACCGCATGGCGAGGGAGTCGAGCATCGAGGAGAGGAACGTTCATGCGCGCCCGGAGCATCGGCGCGGCCACCGCAACAGCATTGGCGCTGGTGGCCGCCCGCGACCTCATCCAGAAGAAGCACGCATTGCTCCGGAACTTCCCGGTGATCGGGCGCGCCCGGTACCTGTTGGAGACGATCGGGCCGGAGCTGCGGCAGTACATCGTGGCCTCCAACGAGGAGGAGCGCCCGTTCAGTCGTGACCAGCGCACCTGGATCTATGCGTCGGCGAAGGGGGAGAACAACTACTTCGGGTTCGGAACCGACGTCGACGTCGAGCACGTGCAGGGGCACGCATACCTGAAGCAGCGCACGTTCGCCGACACGCTGCCCGACGCGCACGACCCGCAGGCCCCACTGCCCTCGGCCAAGGTGCTGGGCGGGCCGCGCGGGCGCGCCAAGGCGTTCCGACCGGCGAGCGTGGTGAACATCTCGGCGATGAGCTTCGGATCGCTTTCGGGCGCGGCGATCACAGCGCTCAACAAAGGGGCGGCGCTGGCGGGCACGATGCAGAATACGGGCGAGGGCGGCCTCTCGCCGTACCACCGCAACGGCGGCGACCTCGTCCTTCAGATCGGTACGGCGTACTTCGGCTGCCGCAACGAGGACGGCAGCTTCAACCTCGACAAGCTCAAGGATGTGGTCGCCGGCGCCCCGGTCAAAGCGATAGAGATCAAGCTTTCCCAGGGCGCCAAGCCAGGGCTGGGCGGGATGCTGCCGGGCGCGAAGGTGACCCCGGAGATCGCCGAGATCCGCGGCATCCCGCAGGACAAGGACTGCGCCTCCCCGTCGCGGCACACCGCGTTCAGCGACGTCGACTCGATGCTCGACTTCGTCGAGTTGCTCGCCACCGAGACCGGTCTGCCGGTCGGGGTCAAGAGCGCGGTGGGAGAGATGGACTTCTGGCAGGAGCTGGCCACGCTGATGGCGCGTGGTGACCGTGGTGTCGACTTCGTGACCATCGACGGCGGCGAGGGCGGCACCGGGGCGGCGCCGCTGATCTTCACCGACTCGGTGTCGCTGCCGTTCCGGATGGGCTTCTCCCGGGTCTACGGCACCTTCGCCGAGCTGGGACTGACCGACGACCTGACCTTCATCGGCTCCGGCAAGCTCGGCCTGCCCGAGAACGCCGCCGTCGCCTTCGCTCTGGGTGCCGACATGATCAACGTGGCCCGTGAGGCGATGCTGTCGATCGGCTGCATCCAGTCGCAGAAGTGCCACACCGACAGGTGCCCCACCGGCGTCGCCACCCAGAACCCGTGGCTGGCCCGCGGCCTCGAACCGACCTCGAAGGCCACCCGGGCCGCTGTCTACCTGCGCACCCTGCGCAAGGAGCTGATGAAGGTCTCGGCGGCCGTCGGCGTCGCCCACCCGGCACTCATCACAGCCACCGACATCGAGATCATGAACGGCGACTACGACGCCCGCACCCTGGCCGGCGTCTACGGCTACAAGGACGGCTGGGGCGAGCTCGGCCCGCACCTCGCCGATGAGATCACTGCACTGCTCGCCACCAAGCCGACCTCCGTCCAGAAGCCGACCGTCTGACGCGCCGACAGCGACAAGCACCGCGCTCACTGTTCTCCCGCTCGGAGGACGTGCGTGGCACCAGTCGGTGTCGCCCTCACCTCCCCTACCCCACGAACAGCTCCCTGCCCAGGTGATCACAACATGTCTGAAGAAGTGAGATTCAAAAGCATCGTCGGCCCCGAACTGGCCGGAGTAATCGACCCGCCAGACGGCGAGATCCGAGGCTGGGGAATCTTCGTGCACGGATTCACACTCGGCAAGAACTCGCCGGCCGCCTCGCGCGTCAGCAAGCAGCTGGCACGCGAGGGGATCGGAATGCTGCGCTACGACAACCTCGGGATCGGAGACTCCGACGGCGACTGGGGGGACGGTTCCTTCACCATCAAGGTCCAGGACACCGTCCGTGCAGCAACTCTGATGGCGGAGCGAGGGACTCCAGCAGACCTGCTGGTGGGGCACTCATGGGGAGGCGCCGCCGCCATTGCCGCAGCGGCCGAGGCAACCGGCGTCCGCGCGGTAGCCACGATCGGGGCGCCTGTCGACCCCAGCCACGTCGAGAGACAGTACGACGCGGTCATGGATCGGGTTCTCAGTGAAGGGTCGCACGAGTGGTTCGTCGGCGGGAGGACCCTGGTCCTCAAGCGTGCCTTCGTCGACGACGTCCACCATGCTCGCCTGCGCGACCGGATACGCGAGTTGCACCTGCCGCTACTCGTCCTGCATTCGCCTACCGACAACACCGTCGACATCGCCAACGCCGAGGAGATCTTCCGCGAGGCACGACACCCGCGAAGCTTCGTCGCGCTCGAAGGGGCAGACCATCTCCTGACCGCACGAGGACAAGCGCAGCGAGCCGCCCACATCATCAGCGCCTGGGCCGACCACTACGTCCACGGGGCACGGCCCGGCGGAAAGACATCTCAGGTGATCAAGAGGCCGCGCGGGTAGGCGTGTGGTCAGGGTCGGCGGTTCGGGCGTCGAGCAGGTCGTGGACGGTGGCGCATGGGGGGGTGCCGCCGTCGCGGATGGCGAGCACGTCGCGGAGGTCATCCAGGTGCGCGCCGAGGGTACGGGCCCCAGCTGAATGGGCCCGGGATCAGGAACCGGCCCCGCCGCACCCCTCGTGCCGGCCGCCGATGGGCAGGCCCGCCAGCAGAGCGCGCCGACTGGCCCTGACATGCTCACGCATGACGCGCTCGGCGCTGTCGCCGTCCTTTTCCAGGATCAGCTCCAGGACGAGGTGGTGCTCACGGTCGGACTGGATGGCGCGACCCGGCTGGCTCAGCGAGGTGTTCACCAGCCGCACCGGCCCGAGCTGGTGGCCACCCTGACCTCGGTCAGCTCGGTGTGCCAGCGCACGACCGAGGAGCGGATCTCCGTCCTCGACCGGCTGCGCACAGCGAAAGCCGACTTCACGGCAAGCGCGGCCGCGTCCCTCAAGCGGTGGTACGACGGCACGGACGTCGCATACGCCTGGGTGGCCCGCACCGAGGCCACGCTGCTTGCCAATGACGTCGACTCCTTCCTCGGCTGTTATCGCGTGTTCGCCACGGCGGATGCGGAACTCGGGCCGGACCTTGGTGCCATCGTCGTACCCGCACTGGCGGTGACCGGGGAGAACGATCCCGGTTCCACCCCGGAGATGGCCCGTCGGCTCGCCGCGGTGCTTCCCGACTGCCGTGCGGTGGTCGTCCCCGAGGCGCGTCACATGCTGCCCGTCGAACGGCCCCAGGCGCTCGTCGGCTCCCTCACCACCTTCCTCGGAGAGTGCGCACATGTCTGACCTCACCACGTTGCAGCACTTCAATCGGCGGGGCGCGGGTGGAGCCCGCGTCGGGCAAGTACTTCGAGAGCACCAACCCGGCCACCCGCGAGGTCGGCTTGGGCGGGTGGTAGTCGGCGCTGCTCGCGGTCCTCTACCGGGCCGCGCGCGGCGACGCCGCCGACATCGACCGGGCCGTCGCCGCCGCGAAGAGTGCCTTCGAGGACCCGCGCTGGCGCGACCTCAGCCAGACCCGGCGGGGGCACCTGCTGCGCCGCCTCGGTGAGCTGATCGCCGAGACCGCCGAGGAACTCGCCCGGATGGAGACGCTGGACAACGGCAAGCTGCTGCGCGAGATGCGGGGACAGCTGGCCACCCTGCCGGAGTACTACCACTACTACGCGGGGCTCGCCGACAAGATCCACGGCGACTTCATCCCCACCTCCGACCGCCAGGTGCTGAACTACACGGCCCGGGAGCCGCTGGGCGTCGTAGGAGCGATCACGCCCTGGAACTCCCCGCTGACGCTGACCAGCAGCAAGCTGGCCCCGGCTCTCTGCGCCGGCAACACCGTCGTGATCAAACCCTCCGAGTACACCTCGGCGACCATCGTCAGGCTCGCCGAGCTGGCCCTGGAGGCAGGCTTCCCGCCGGGCGCGGTCAACGTCGTCACCGGGTTCGGGGCCGAAGCGGGACAGGCCCTGGTCGACCACCGCGACCTCGCGAAGCTCTCCTTCACCGGCAGCACCGCCACCGGGGCGCGCATCGCGGCGGCGACCGCGAGCCGGTTCATCGGCTCCACGCTCGAACTCGGCGGCAAGTCCCCCAACATCGTCTTCGAGGACGCGAACATCGCGAACGCGGCGATGGGCGTCGTGGCCGGCATCTTCGCCGCCGCCGGACAGACCTGCATAGCGGGCAGCCGCGTCTTCGCCCACCGGTCGGTCTACGACGAGTTGCTCGAGCGAGTCGCCGAACGCGCCAAGACCATCCGCATCGGCGACCCCCTGGACGCGCAGACCGAGCTCGGCCCGCTGGCCTTCGCCGACCAGCGCGACAAGGTGGCGGGATACGTCGATCTCGGACGCGGCGAAGGCGCCCGGGTGCTGACCGGTGGGCAGCCCACCGACGGCGGGCTCGGCGGCTACTTCTACGAGCCCACCATCCTCGTGGACGTCGACAACAGCATGCGCGTCGTACGTGAGGAGATCTTCGGCCCCGTCCTGGCCGTCATGCCGTTCGACACCGAGGACGAGGTCGTCCGTCTGGCCAACGACACCGACTACGGACTCGCGGCCGGCGTCTGGACGACGAACCTCGCCCGGGCGCACCGGATGGCGGCGCGGCTCGACGCCGGGACCGTCTGGGTCAACACCTACCGGGCCATGTCCCCCATGTCCCCGCGACAGGGTTTCAAGACCAGCGGCGTCGGCGTCGAGCACGGCACCGAGTCCATCAAGGAGTACACCCGCCTCAAGAGCGTGTGGATCAACACCAGCGACGAGCCCGTGGCCGATCCGTTCACCATGCGGAGCTGACATGCCACAGGTCTCCATCACCCTCGCCGAGGGCCGCTCCCCTGGGCCTCGGCAACTTCGTCACCATCTGCTGGCTCGGCATCCTGGGCGTGGTCGTGGGCGGCAGCGCCACGAACTCCGACTCCATCACCGCCCTGCACGAACTGGCCGGCCCCTTCGCGATCCCCGCCCTGCTCGCTGTCGGCCTGTCCGCCCTCGCGCAGAACTTCCTCAACGTCTACGGCGGCGCGATCTCCGTCCAGACCCTGAAAATCCCGGTCACCCGCTCCCAGGCGGTCACCGTCATCTGTCTGCTGGCCTATGCGATCAGCCTGTGGGGCGAGTCGGGCACGGAGGCCAAGTTCAAGGTCTTCCTCAACCTGACCGCGTACTTCATCGCCCCCTTCGCCGCCGTCCTGCTGCTCGACTTCTATCTCGGCGGCCGCTCCGAGCCCTCCCGCATCTCCGAGCTCTACGATCGCCGCCGCGTGCTGGACTGGGGCTTCGTCGCCTGGGCCGGCGGGGTCGCCGCCTCCGTCCCGTTCTGGCAGTCCAGCTTCTACACCGGGCCCTTCTCGAAGGCGTACCCGGGCGCGGGCGATCTGAGCATGTTCGTCGCGGCCGGGGCGGGGGCGCTGCTGTACCTGCTGACGTACCGCCTCAAGCCTCTGTGGGTCAGCGACCACGCGACCTCGTCCGGGCCACATGCCCAGAACTCGAGGGCATTTACGGGATCCTGAC
>CBFHCJ010000050.1:0-18598 GCA_965654005.1 uncultured Streptomyces sp.
GGCTCGCGGGCCTCACTCCCGAGGAGGCCGGCTGGGACGGCACGGTGGTGCCGGCCGAGGGCGACAAGCTGCCGGCGGGCGAGGTGCCGCAGTGGCGTACGCGGGTGCAGTACGCGGTGGACGCGTCCGGCAGGGCGGGCCTGCGCCGGCACCGCTCGCACGAGGTGGAGCCGATCGACCGCTGCCTGATCGCCGCCCCCGGGGTCACCGAACTGGGCATCGAGAAGCGCGACTGGACGGGCATGGACTCCGTCGAGGCGGTCGCGGCCACGGGTTCGCAGGACCGCCAGGTGATCCTGACACCCAAGCCGGGCGCGCGGCTGCCGCTGGTGGAACTGGACAAGCCCGTATCGGTCATGCGGGTCGACGAGAAGACGGGCGGTGTCCACCGCGTCCACGGCCGCCCCTTCGTCCGCGAACGCGCCGACGGCCGTACTCACCGCGTGGGTGGCGGCGGCTTCTGGCAGGTCCACCCGAAGGCCGCGGACACGCTGGTGACGGCGGTGATGCAGGGGCTGCTGCCACGCAAGGGTGAGACGGCGCTCGACCTGTACTGCGGCGTCGGCCTCTTCGCGGGCGCTCTCGCCGACCGCCTCGGCGAGAAGGGCGCGGTGCTCGGCATCGAGTCCGGCAAACGCGCCGTGGAGGACGCCCGGCACAACCTGGCCGACTTCGACCGCGTCCGCATCGAACAGGGCAAGGTCGAGTCGGTGCTGCCCCGGACGGGCATCACGGAGGTCGATCTGATCGTCCTGGACCCGCCGCGATCGGGGGCGGGCCGGAGAACGGTGGCGCACCTGGCGTCACTGGGGGCCCGGAGGATCGCCTACGTCGCCTGCGACCCGGCGGCGCTGGCACGCGACCTGGCGTACTTCCGGGAGGGCGGGTACCGGGTGCGGATGCTGCGGGCGTTCGATCTGTTTCCGATGACGCATCATGTGGAGTGCGTTGCCATCCTCGAACCGGCCGCGAAGGGTTCCTGACCTGCGGTTTTGTCCGTGCGCATGATGTGCGGTGTGGGCGTTACAGGCGATATCTTGACGCTGAAATGACGCTTCGTGACGCTCATTTGACGCTCGTTCTGATGGGGCATCAGGCGCCTTGCGGGCAGGTCGGACCCCGTCAAGGTGGCGAGCATCATGGTGCGGCCGGCGGAGTGCGCCACCATGCGATGGCCGTGCGCGCAAAGACCTCGGCGAAGGCCATCAGGAGGACCGCTGCCGTCCAGGCGTCGGTCTCGATGGCATGGCGGGTCGAGAAGCGACCGATCGCCTCTGCGCCGCCGTGTGTGGCATACAGCTGAAAGGCCAGCCGGAAGCCGACACCAAGCACCCACAGGACGGCTGCGGTGATCGTCGCAATGCCGACGACGTTGCCGTCGGCATTGCGGTACACACGGGTCAGGATCCCGGCGCCCAGGCCCAGCGCCAGCCCGACCAGGGTCGCGGACCCGATGAGCACAAGGCTGTTGCCTGACATCGGAATGTCGTGGAGGTACCGCATCCGTGAAGCCGGCGAGCGCTATCGGCAGGAGAAGCATCCTTGTGCTCAGCTGCCGGCCGCGCAGCTGCAGTACCACCAGCCCGATGAGGGCGAGATCGATTACCCAGTCCATGAGACTCATGCCGTGATGATCAGTCCCCGACCTCGCCCATCACGTCAACCCACGGGTCGACCCCGGGTGAAGTCCCGTCTCCACCCGCACACCCGGCGCCTGAGTCTCGAAGCGTTCCTCTGCTTCAGCCGCTCGCGTACCAGGTTGCAACCATGAGATCACTTGGGAGATGCCGGCTTCGAGCGAAGTGCGGGGACGCCATCCGAGTTCGGACGAGGCGCGGTCCGCACACAGGCTCGTCCTGCGCACCTCCCCGGGCAGGGCCAGTCGGTGCACGGGGGGCCGGGTGGCACCCTTGCACTTCGAGAGAGCCGCATGGATATCGAGAACAGACGTCTCGACGCCAGTTCCGACATTGATCAGTCCCGAGCCGCGGTTCAGAGCCTTCATAAATGCGTCGACCACGTCGTCCACATAGACGTAGTCACGAGTGCTGTGGCCATCGCCGAAAATAATGCACGGCTGGTCGGTGAGTATTCGTTGCGCGAAGATGGCGATCACGCCGGCCTCGCCCTGAGGGTTCTGGCGAGGTCCGTAAACATTTCCGAGAGCCAGCGCGGCGTGAGTCATCCCGCAGTGCTCTGTGAAAAGCTCCAGATATTTGCCGCCCATGTCCTTGGAAAGACCATAGAACGATCTCGGCGAGATCGGGGCGTCTTCCTGCAAAGGCAGGGATTCAGGGTCAGGCTCCCCATAGATGGTTCCTCCGCTTGATGCGAGGACCACTCGGTGGCAGCCCGAGTCCCGGGCGGCAGCCAGAATATTGAGCAGCCCCATTATGTTGCAGCGTGCATCGAGTTGGGGATCACGCATGGAGACAGCAACCGAGGGCTGCGCGGCAAGGTGCATGATGACATCAGGGCGCACGCGGCGAATAAGAGCCGCGGCTCCTTCGTCGGCGATATCGAGGGTGTGCAGATCAACGTCGCAGAACCCCAGGAAGCGGGCATGCGCCAGGTTTTCAGGGCGTCCGGTCGAGAGGTTGTCGATCACGCTCACTTGGTGTTCACGTGCAAGCAGGGCATCCACGAGGTGCGAGCCGATGAAACCGGCACCTCCGGTGACGAGAACCTTCATGCCACTCCTCCAAAGGTACTCAACGGCGCGAAGCGAAGAATGTGTCGACTTCCTCGGCGCACGTCATGGCCTGTTCGATGGCCTCGTCCTGGTTGATGTAGAGATAGTTCGCCAGCCGCCCGCAGAAGAACGCGGGCAGCGGCGAGCTTTCACGGATCTCCTGCTGGAGCGACGAGTTGAGCCGCTCGTTCCGGGAATCCACTGTGGGCACGGGATAGTGCCGGTTCGGTGCCCCGGGATACTCCTCGCTGACGACGGTGGCCGCTATGCGCTGGCCTGTCGCGTGCTTCGTCTCGATCGTCCTGGTGTACGGGCGGCGCAGCGAAGGCCGGTTGACCTGGTAGCCGGGCGTGAGCTTGGCATCGGGATCAGTGAGCGGAACGTAACGGGAAACGGTGCGGATACCACGCCATTCGAGGGCGCCGGGCCGGCCGATGAAGTCGTCGAGGGCCGCGGTGACCATGACTGCCTGGTGTTCCTTCGCGAGGTCCTCCAGGTCGGCGAACGCCAGCGTGGCGCCCACGGTGACAGGGAGCGGCTGGGCGATGCGCTCGATGATCTCCTGGAAACCGCGTTCCGGGTAGAACTCCCAGGGGTCCCGGAAGAGTCGACGGTTCCCATCGGTACGCAGGTCGAGCCGCTTGGGGGCGAACGAGGCGGAGAGTTCCGACGGCTCTCGGGCCCACTGCTTGATGGTGTAGTCACGTACGAAGAGTGAGTACAGGGTGGGGCCCATGACGGACTCCGAGTACTCCTGGAAATTGGCGGTCGAGGGCGTGCTGGGCAGGTCCGCCAGTTCCTTCTCGATCTGCCGCCAGATGGGAAGATCACACAGCTCGTCGACCTGTGGCGGCCAGGACAGGAAGCGAGGTTTCTCTTCGTCGTCCAGGAAGATCTCGGTGAGGACCCGGTGCTCAAAGGTGCGTCGCATCCCGAAACGCTGGACGAAGTCGGCCACCGCAGGCTTCGAGGTGTGGAAGATGTGGGGGCCGTTCGGTTCGAATACCACGCCACCCAGGACCTCGGAACGAGAGTGCCCGCCGAGCGTCTGGTCGCGTTCGTAGAGATGGACCCTGTAGCCCTTGTCGTGCAACAGGCGTGCGGCGGTGGTGCCGCTCCATCCTCCTCCGATGACTGCGATACTCGGTGATGTCATCGGTGAGTACCTCCGGATACCTCGACGCCGGGAGTGGCCTGCGCCGCGAACCACTCGACGGTGTGCTTGAGGCCGTCGGAAAGTGAGACGCGTGGTGTCCAGTTCAACAGTTTTCGCGCCTTGCTGATGTCGGGCTTTCGACGCTTCGGATCGTCGGGATGGGCGGCGACGTAGCTCACCGTGGACTGGCTGCCGGTTGTCTCCAGAATGTATTGGGCCAGTTCCTGAACCGTTATCTCGTGCGGATTCCCGATGTTGATCGGTCCGACCTCACCGCTGTGCATGAGCGCCAGGATGCCCTCCACCGTGTCGTCGACATAGCAGAGTGACCGAGTCTGGCGTCCGTCACCCATGACGGACAGAGGAAGTCCTTGCAACGCCTGATTGATGAAAGTGGGGACTACACGGCCATCGTCGGCGCGCATCGCCGGGCCGTAGGAATTAAAAATTCGGGCGATTCCGGTGTCCACCCGGAACTCTTTCCGGAAGGCAACCGTCATGGCCTCGGAAAATCTCTTCGACTCATCGTAAACGGCGCGAGGGCCTACTGGGTTGACATTGCCCCAGTAGTCTTCCGGTTGCGGATGGACATGGGGATCCCCATACACCTCGGACGTCGATGCCAGGACGAATCTGGCGTTCTTCTCCTTCGCCAGACAGAGCAGGTGGTACGTTCCGTGACCGCCGGCCCGGAGTGTCGCCACGGGAAGGCTGAAGTAGTCGACGGGAGACGCCACGCAGGCCAGGTGCAGCACAAAATCGACAGCCCCATCGACAGAGAGGGGCTCGACGACGTCCGCCTCGACAAACTCGAAACGCAGGTGCCCCAGCAGGTCGGAGATGTTATCCATGCTCCCCGTGCTGAGGTTGTCGATGCATACGACGCTGTTGCCCTCTGCGATGAGCGCGCGGCACAGATGGGAACCAAGAAAGCCCGCGCCACCGGTGACCACGACGCGCCCCACCGTCTTAGAAATGTCCTTCGATTGAGCTGTGAGGCTCATCGTCGCCAGGCTCCTAACGATCCGCGTTTGCACGAGTGATGTAAGAATTGAGTGCATGTGATTCTAGGCGACGCGGAAGGCGCTCCTGCTCGATGGCGGCAAATTTCCTTTCCGCCGGAGCAAAAGACGCCGGAGCGGGATGCTAGTTACAGATTTCCGTGGCGGTCAACGCAGAACTGACGCGACGAGTGCCGATGACGGGTTCATCAGTTCAAGAGGAGCCCGTCCGCGTCGCGGGCCGCGACCGTCAGTCGGGTGCTGCAGGGCGCGAGGGCCGCCAGAGAGGCGAGGTGGCCGGGCGGGGCAGACAGGTCACGCAGAACCGTGCCGTCCAGGAGATCGGCACGGCCTGGATAGCCGGTGAGCCGGAGTCGGCCCCTGTGGGTGCCCACGGTCACCTCACGCAGCGGCACCCGCAGACCGTCACCGGTGGCCTTGACGATGGCCTCTTTGCGGGTCCAGAACCGCAGGAAGGCCAACGCGCGTTCGACCTGGGGCAGTTCATGCAGAGACGCCAGTTCGTGCGGCGCGAGAGCGCGCCGGATCATCACTGGTGTGGGTGTGTAACCCGCGCCCTCCACATCGAGGCCGACGGGAGTGCGGTTGGTCACGGCGACCGCTACCAGGTCCTCGCAGTGGGAGACGGACACCTGCACGCTCGTACCCGTGATGCGCGGACGCCCGTGCGGACGCGGACAGTCCGGACACAGGCGCGCGACCGGGACGTCCCGCGCCTCCACCGCGAGGTGACGCGCGACTGCGAGGCGCAGCAGCGCCGCGGCGAGGGTGAAACGGTGGCGGTCCGCAGGACGGTGGTAGCCCTCGCGGCGGATGTGTTCGTCCGCGTCCAGCAGGTCTGCCAGGTCGTCGGCACGATCGGAGTACTGCGCCGGCCGCGCCCACCAGATCTGACAGTCGATGCCGGTCTCGGATAGCTTCACCGGCCGAACTCAACCAGGGGCATCTCTCCGGGTTCTCACCGGACTCCGACTCTTTCTGTCCCGCCGGCGGGACGCCTGCCCCTGCCCGAACCGGAGGAACCGACGTGACGACATCAACAACAGCTGACCACGCAGCGGACGACGACGCGGCGCCCTCGGGAAACGGCGCTGCGGCACGTGCGTTCGTGCAGGTGGCGGTCGCAATCCTGCGGCGCGGCGACGGTGTGGTCCTGGTTCAGGAGCGGCGCGGTGACGAGACGTTCTGGTCGGTGCCCGGCGGCGGCGTCGAGGCCGGGGAACTTGTGCATGAGGCGATGGCCCGGGAGGTCGAGGAGGAGACCGGGCTGCGCGTGCACGGCAGCGGAGAACTCGTCTACACCGTCAACACCACCACTACCGGCCATCCCTCCTGCCTCGCCCTCTTCTTCGAGTGCCGGCAATGGGACGGCGAGGTGGCCGTCGCCGACCCCGACGGCGACGTCCTCCAGACGGTTCTCCTGCCGGTCGACGATGCCGTCCGGCAGCTCGAGGACTCCTCGGCAAGCCGTCCGGAGATGGAGCCGTTGATCGCTCATCTGCGGGGGGAAGGCCGGGCGCTGTGGAGTTACCGGGACGGGTACCCGGCGTGACAGCGGCCTGAGCACACGAGCGGCGCGGTTCGTGGGCCGCGGCGGAATCCACGCCCACTGAATACTTCATTGGGAATCGGGGGCAGCTCGTGGAATAACAAGGCGCTTGCGTGGACGGCGCATCACGGCCACCATTCCGCAGCGCCGGTAATCGGTCGGCGGTCTATCCACCCTCCGTTCAGCAGTGAGGACGTCAACAACGTGAATTCTGTGGTGCGGCTTTCCGCGGACCCAGCAATGGGTCCCGAGTCGGGACGGCACCTGGTGGACTGGGTGGCGCACTGGGCCGAGGTCGCGCCGGACGACAAGGCGTTCACCTTCGTCGATTTCACCACCTCGCGGGAGGGCACGGCAGTGGTGCTCACCTATGGGGAGCTCCGCTCACGCGCCGAAGCAGTCGGCAGTCAGCTGCTGAAGGGGTGGACGCCCCAGGTACGGGTCGCCATCCTGTGCCCGCAGGGCCTCGACTACATCGTCGCCTTTCTCGGTTGCCTGTACGCGGGAGTGGTCGCCGTACCGCTGTTCGTTCCCGAAGCCGGGCAGGACATCACCACGGGCGACGCCCGGCTCACCGCGATCCTCGACAACTGCGAACCAGCGACCGTGCTCACCACCTCCGGCCATCAGTCGTCGGTAGGCGAACTGGCCGGTCGCCTGACGCGCCGGCCGCGGGTGGTCGCGGTGGACCGGGTGACGGCATCTTGGGCCGGACCGGTGCGCTGGCCGCGACGCCTGCCGTCGGAACCCGCCTATGTGCAGTACACCTCTGGTTCGACGACCGCCCCGCGCGGCGTCCGTGTTACCCACGGCAACTTGACCGCGGCGCTCGACCAGATGCGACGGCTGAGCACCCGCGTCATGGTGCCCGTCGTATGGACGCCCTACTTCCACGACATGGGGCTGATCGCCGGTATCGCCATGCCACTGAGTGTGGGAGCCCACTCGGTGCACATGGACCCGGCGGCCTTCGTGCAACGGCCGTATCGATGGCTCCGGTTGATCAGCGACTACCGCGGGTCCATGGCCGTGGCTCCGAACTTCGGCTACGACCTCTGCGTCCGCACGGTCACCCAGGACGAGAAGGGAACGCTCGACCTCAGCTCCGTCAAGTTCCTCGGCAATGGCAGCGAGGCCGTGCGCAGCGACAGCCTCGCCGCCTTCGGCGCGGCCTTCGCCGAGAGCGGTCTGGCCGCCCATGCCCAGGCGCCCGGCTACGGGCTCGCCGAGGCCACGCTGGTTGTCACAGCGGGCCGTCGTGACGGCCGCTTCGTCACCCTGCACGTCGAACGCGGCGCCCTGGCCGAGGGACAGGTGGCGCTGTGTTCACCCGATCACCCGGGCGCCCGCGAGGTGGTCGGCTGCGGCCGGCCGGTGCCGGCGGTGGACCTGGTCGTCGTCGATCCGGAACTCGGGGTGCCGCAAGCGCCTGAACGTGTCGGTGAGATATGGGTGAGCGGTCCCAACGTCGCGGACGGCTACTGGCGCGACCCGCAGCGCACCAGAGAGGTCTTCGGTGCCCGTCTGCCGGATGACCCGCACACGTACCTGCGTACCGGAGACCTCGGATTCCTGCACGAGGGCATGCTCTTCATCGTCGGTCGGCACAAGGAACTGATCATTGTCGACGGACGCAACCACTACCCCGCCGATCTGGAGCAGACCGCGGCACACGCCACCCCGGTGCTGCGCGCTGGTTCGCTCGCGGCCTTCTCCGTCGACCGGAACGGCGGTGAGTGCCTGGTCGTCGTGGCCGAAGCCCACACGGCCGCCGCCTCCTGCCCTGCTGCCGCAGCCGAACAGGCGGCCGAGACCGTGCGTCGGTCGGTCGCGAGGACACACGGCATCGACGTATATGAACTGGTCCTGGTCTCCCCGGACTCGCTGCCTCGCACGGCCAGCGGGAAGATCCGCCGTGCGGCCTGCCGCGAGGCGTACGTCGCCGGTGGCCTGAGCCGACTGGCCGGGTGACCCGTGATCTCCCCGAACGAACGCGAACTGCTGCGTCTGCTGACCGACCGGATCGCCACGACCGTTGCCCTGCCTGTCGAATCCGTCGACGTCCACCGGCCCCTCGAGGAATACGGGATGGCGTCCCGCGACTTCCTCGAACTCACGGGCTGGCTCGAGGAACTGCTCGACCGGCCGGTGCCGCCCACCACCGTCTGGCGGCACCCCACGCTCGCCGCTCTCGCCGCCCACCTGGTCGGCCCGGACGCACCGACCGCCCCTGTCGTCGCACCGCAGCCCGTCCCGCCCGCCGCTCCCACGGCCGTGGCCGTCATCGGCATCGGATGCCGCTTCCCGGGCGGGGCCGACAGCCTTGCGGAGTTCTGGCACATGCTGCGTGAGGGCCGCGACGCGATCACCGACATGCCGGCCGAACGGTGGGCCGAACAGGCGGCCGCCGACCCGCGCCTGTCCGTCCTGTTACGCGACGTCCGGATGCCCGGCGGTTACCTGGACGACATCGCAGGTTTCGACGCCGACCACTTCGGCATCGGCGACGACGAGGCACGTGCCATGGACCCCCAGCAGAGGCTGGCACTGGAGGTCGGCTGGGAAGCACTGGAACGGGCCGGTATACCCCCTCGGTCACTGGCCGGCAGCCGCACCGCCGTGGTGGTCGGAGCCACCCAGTCCGAATACGGCTGGCTCAGCGGCGGCGCGGAGGCCGCCGGGCCTTACCTCACCACCGGTTCCGCGCTGAGCATTGTCGCCAATCGCCTGTCGTATCTACTGGATCTGCGCGGACCCAGCCTCGCGGTGGACACCGCGTGCTCCTCGTCCCTGGTCGCGGTGCACACCGCCTGCACCATGCTGAGCACCCGCGCCGCGGACCTGGCCCTCGCCGGCGGTGTCCACCTCACCGTCTCTCCCAAGGTGGCACTGAACTTCGCACGCAACGGCGTCATGGCCCCCGACGGTCGCAGCAAGACCTTCGACGCGTCCGCCGACGGATACGGGCCGGGCGAAGGAGCCGGGTTCGTCGTCCTCAAGCGGCTGGACGACGCCCTGCGCGACGGCGACCCGGTGCTGGCGGTGGTGCGCGGCGGCGCAGTCAACCAGGACGGACGGTCCAACGGCCTGATGGCGCCCAACCCCGCCGCGCAGGAGCAGCTCCTGCGCGAGGCTTTCACCCAAGCAGGCGTCGGCCCCGCCACCATCGGCTACGTCGAGGCTCACGGCACCGGCACCGCGCTCGGCGATCCGATCGAGGCCGGGGCGCTGGCGGCGGTGCTGGGTGGCGAACGCGAGGAGCCGTGCCTGGTCGGCTCGGTGAAGACCAACATCGGTCACCTCCAGGCGGCCAGCGGCATTGCCGGCTTCATCAAGGCCGCGCTGTGCGTGCGGTATGGCGAGATTCCGCCCTCCCTGCACTTCACCACCCCCAACCCGCTCATTCCGTTCGACCGGATCCCGTTGCAGGTGGCCACCCGACGCACCGTCTGGTCCCCGTCCAGCGGGCCGCGGCGCGCCGGAGTCAGCGCGTTCGGGTTCGGCGGCACCAGCGCCCACCTCGTGCTGGAGCAACCACCAGGGCCAGGGGAGGCCGAGGACCAGCAGGACGACGGGCCCGGCGTGTTCGTGCTTTCCGCCGCCACCGAGTCGGCGTTGCGCTCCAGCGCGGCCCGCCTGGCCGACCATGTGCAACGTCACCGCCCCGCGCTCGCCGACGTCGGGCACACCCTGGCTCTGCGCCGTTCTCATCAGGAGCTGCGGGCCGCGATCGTCGCCGACGACCATGCAACGCTGATCCGGGCGCTGCGCGCGCTGGCCGCCGGTCGGCCGGACGAGGCGCTGACCCGCGGCACCGCCCGTCGTACCACGGGTTCGGCCGACACGGTCTGGGTCTTTTCCGGTTACGGTTCCCACTGGCCCGGCATGGCCGGCGATCTGCTGACGGATCCCGCGTTCCACGACGTGGTGGCGGAGCTCGAACCCGTCGTCCGTGAGGAGGCCGGGTTCTCCTTGCGGCAGGCACTCGCCTCCGCGGAAGCCCCCGACACCGCAGACCTGCGGGTCGCGCAGCCACTGACCTTCGCGATGCAGCTCGGACTCGCCGCGCGGTGGCGCTCCGCCGGGCTGGAACCTGCGGCCGTCGTCGGGCACTCCATGGGCGAGGTCGCGGCGGCCGTAGTGAGCGGAGCGCTGACCGCTGTCGACGGTGCCCGCGTCATCTGCCGACGGGCACAGTTGCTGGCCGGGCTGCCGGACGGCTGTGAGATGGCCGTCGTGGATGCCGAGGAGGGCGAGCTGGGCAGGCTGCTCGACACCGCCGGCCTCGCCGACCGGCTCGGTGTCGTGGCCGTGTCCGGTCCGCGTTCCACCGTGCTGGCCGGTGAACGGACCGCGCTGCAGGACCTGTCGGAGTGGCTCGCGGCCGAGGGCGTGACCTGTCACGTGATCGCCTCCGGGGTCGCCGCCCACTCGCCGCAGGTCGACCCGATCGTCGGCCCGCTGCGGGAACAACTGGCCGAGTTGCGTCCGCTGCAGCCGCACTCCCGCTACTACTCGCCATGCGCCGACGATCCCCGCGATCCCGGTCCCCTGGACGCCGCATACTGGGCGCGGAACCTCCGGCACACGGTGCGCTTCGTCGACGCGGTCCGTGCCGCCGTACACGACGGCCTGTCGACCTTCGTCGAGATCGCCCCACACCCGCTCCTCACGCGTTCGGTGCAGGACACCCTCGCGGCCCTGGGCGTCGCGGACTCAGTCGTGGTCCCGACCATGCACCGGGGAACCTCCGCGGCGCAGGCCGTGCACCGCCAGCTCGGCGCCCTGCACTGCCGGGGGATCGACGTCCCGTTCCACCGGATCTTCCCGTTCGGCCGGCTGGTCGACCTTCCGACCACGAGCTGGCAACACCGCACCTTCTGGCGTGCGCCGGGCCGCCCGGCCGCGTTGTCCCGCCCCGCCTCGGCCCGAAGCCACCCCCTGCTCACCGAACACGTCGAGTTGCCTGGCGCACGCCACCTGTGGCAGGTGCCGGCAGCGCGTGTCACAGCACCGGGCGTCTCCGAAGCCTGGGCAGGGGCAGCCGTGTCGGCCGCGACCTGCTGGGAAATGGCCCTGACCGCTGCCGGCGAGCTGTCCGGCACACCCGTGTCCGGACTCGTACTGACCGCGCACGCCCGCGGCGACGCCCCGCCGCCGGAGCAGGTCCGCGCGTACACCCTCGACCTCGTCGACCGCGCAGACGGCACCTTCTCCTTCTCTTTCGAGGCGCTCACCACCGACCGCACGGTGTCCCGCGCCGTCGCCGAAGGAAAAGTCGACCCCTGCGCCGAACTCACCGACGCCGCCCCCGACCTGCCGGCGCTGCTGCGCGCCCACCCCCGTCTGGTCGACGATCCGGGCCCGGTTACAGGTCTCCTGGGATCCGTCCGCGTACCGGATCCGGCTGTTCCGTCGACGGAAACGCACCAGGCACTGGCGCGGCTGCACACGCTCCCGGACGGCCCGGGCGCAGGCATATCACCCGCCCACGTCGACGCCTGCCTACGCACCCTCGTGGCGGCGGGCGCCCGGCCGGAGCTGCCCACCACGGTGCAGGTACGCCGCCTCGGCGACCCGGCCACCGCCCGGCTCTGCCAGGTGCAGGGCCCCGGCGGCAGCCGGATCCGCCTGCTCGCCGCCGACGGCGCCGCACTGTTCAGCGTCACCGCCGAGGACCCGAGAACCGGGGACCCGGACGGCGCCGACGCACGCAAGAAAGGACCCTGCACACGATGACAGCGATGGATCCCACGGCGTGGTTCGTCAACACGGTGCCGGCCCCCGACGCGTCGCAGAGGGTCTATGCCTTTCCCCACGCCGGGGGCGGCTGCTCCAGTTTCACCGGACTCGCCCGGCAGCTGGGCGGCCGACTGCAGGTGCGCACCCTCAACCTCCCGGGCAGGCAGGCACGTTTCGCCGAGCCCCCGCGCACCGACCTGTATCCGCTGGTCGACGACATCACCACGGCGCTCGCCGCCGAAGACGACGGCCGGCCGTTCATCCTGCTCGGCTACTGTTTCGGTGCCTACCTGGCCTACCTGGTCACCCGGGCGTTGGAGGAGCGCGGTGCGGCACGCCCACGACGGCTCGTCGTGGTCGGCAGCCCGCCGCTCGACGAGCCCAGGCCGCGGATCGACGTGGCGACGGCCGGTACCTCCGCTTTCTGGTCGGCGCTGATCGGACTCGGCGGGGTACCCGAGCAGGTGACCGCCCATGAGGAGCTGCGCGTCGCCCTGGAGCCCGCCCTGCGCGCCGACATCGCGCTCATCCAGGAACTGCGCCCCCAGGACGTCGGCCGTGTGGCCACCCCCATCACGGCGATGGGCGGCACCCACGACCCCGACGTGGAGGCCCACGGTCTGGAGGGCTGGGCGCGTCTGTCCCACGGGGATTTCCGGGTCCGGACGGTGACCGGCGGCCACTGGGTACTGGAGGAGGCGCTCGACGAGTTCGCGGCGGCCGTGGAGCAGGAGGCCACCGCGTGCCCATGACGACGACGTCCGGCCCGTCCGCACAGGCCGACTTCCACTTCCTGCTTCCCTGGCTGGCCGTGGGCGCCCACGTGGACACCCCCGAGCTGCTGGCCCAGGCCCGGGCACGGGGCGTGACCCATGTGCTGGACTGCCGAACCCCGCGCAGCCGTCCGCCCGCTGCCGCGGCCTGCCTTGACATCAGCTGGCTCAACCTGCCCTGCGAGGACGACGGTTCCAGCCGCGGCGACGCGTGGTACGCCGACTGCCTGCGCTTCGCCGCCTCCGTGTGCGGTTCGCCGGACGGGACGTCGCACGGCACACTGCTGGTCCACTGCGCCGCCGGGGCCAACCGCAGCCCCGCCGCCTGCTACGCAATTCTGCGCGCCCATCGCTGGTCAGCCGCCGACGCCCGGTCTTTGGTGCTCGGCCGACGCCCTGGCGCGACCGACCGCTACTTCCCCGACGCCGACCAGGCACTGCAACGGCTTGGAGTAACACCGTGACCCGATCCTCGGAACTCGAGGAACGCCATTCGACCACCCTGCCCACCGTGCTCCGCGTGTGCCGCGAGGTGCTCGACGTGCCCGACCTCGACCCGCACACCAATTTCTTCATGGCGGGCGGCACCAGCCTTGTCGCCCTGCGCCTCCTCGCCCGGCTGCGGGCGGAGGGCTTCCGCGACATCTCCGTCGTCGAATTCTTCGACAATGCCACCCCGCACGCCCTGGCCGCGGTACTGGCGGAAACGGCAGGCCCGGAGCCCGCGGCGGAACCCGCCCCCGGAGACGATCGTCGGCCGGACGTTCCCTCGGATCTGGTCGAACTCTCCATCCAGCAGCGCACCAGGCTGAGGGCGTACGAACAGGCGGCGGACGGCCGTACCCAGCCGGTGGTGCTCCGCTACGTCCTCCACGGTGACCTGGAACTTCCCGCCCTGCGGCGCGCGCTGGACGATATCGTGCGGCGTCACTGCGTACTCGCGACCCACTACCCCGACGGCCCGGTGTCGCCCGGCGTGGTGGCCGAAGAGGAACGGCGGCACTGGCCGTTGGAGATGCTGGACCTCTCGCATCTCACCGTGGGCCCCGGACTCTTCGCCGAACTCCGGAAGGCGATCGGAGGCCGTCCGTTCAACCTGCGGGAACAACCGCCGGTGCGCGGCTGGATCGCGTCCACCGCGGAACCCGCCACGCATGTGCTGGTGCTCGCCGTGGACCACGTGGCCTTCGACGAGGCGTCGGAAGCCGTGCTGCTGGAGGAATTGGCCGTTCTTTACTGCGCCGAACGCCAGGGGACGACGCCCGAGCCGCCGTCCTCCCTGCAGTACGCCGACTACGCCCGGCGCCACAACGCCGCCCTCTCCTCGGCCGAAGGCCGCGAGCGCGTTGAGCGCACCATCGAGGAGCTGTACCGCGACGGCTTCCGACCGCCGCTGCCGCTGCCGCACAGTGCGGACCACGACCCCATGGCCACCGGCGAGAGCCGCTATCTGCGCTTCGAACTCGCCGCCGGAGAGCGGGCCGACGCACTCGGTGCGGCACTGGGCCGGCACAGCCTGACGCCCTACGGCTTCTATCTGACCGCGGTCGCGAAGGGTCTGGCCGGCCTGGTCACCGAGGACCGCTTCGGGGTGCAGATCTCCCACGCCGGACGGGTGCTCCCGGGCTCCGAGACGGCCATCGGCTGCTTCACCGAACCCGCCTTCGTCTTCTTCGACCGCCATGCCTGTGCCGGCACCACAGGACTCCTGCACCAGGTCCGGGAACGGCTGCTCGCGGTGCTCTCCGACCCGTCGCCCCTGACCGCCGCCCTCGAAGCCCTCCAACTCGCGGGCCGTGGCGAGGAGGTGCGACGTCTGCGCCGTCGCCCGCATGTGCTCTTCAACATGGAGAACCGCGGGACGGGCGAGACCGTGCTCGACCCAGGACTGCGCCTGTCGCGGCTCTCGTACGCGCGCACGGACGGGCGGCTGGTCGTTCCAGTGATCAACCTCTATGTGCTGATCAGCCCCGGGCGTCACGAACTGCTCGTGGAGTTCGTACGGCGTGCCTGGCCCAAGCGGCTCATCGAGGACATGGGCCGCCGGATCGCCGACGCGGCGACGGACCTTGCCCAGACCCTGCCCCAGGAGCGTGCGTGATGCAGGCGCTGGCCATCGCCGTAGTGCTCTGGTACGCGGGACGCTCGGTGTACGTAACCGCCTCGATGGTGCTGTCGGTCCGGCACTGCGCCGCTGCGGCCGCGGCGGTCGCCGCGGAGCCGGCACCGGACACCGCAGGACCGGCGACGGGCGCGCTGCGGCCGTCCACGCCGAGCCTCGCCGTCCTGCTGCCGGTGCTGCGGGAACAGGCGGTGCTGCCGCGGCTCATGGGGAATTTCGCCGTACTGGCCGAGGACTGGCCGCGGTTGAGTGTCGTCGTCGCCACCTCGGCGAAGGAGGACGCCGACGGACCGCATGTCCCGGGAGTCCCGTCCACCGATGCCCTGGCCCGCGACCTGGCGCGGCAGCTCAACGACTCGCTGGGCCGTACCGTCTTCCATGTCGTGCGGTACCCGCACACCGACGGCCGGCGGGCCTCCCAGCTCAACCACGCCGTCCGGGAACTGCCGGCGCTGCTCGGAACGGAGTCGGCACCGGACTACATTGCGGTGTACGACGCCGACGCCCTGCCCGACGCCAGACTGCGAGACCAGGTGGCGCACGCCGCACTGACCCGCCCGGCGATGATCCAGCAGTTGCAGCTGCCGGCCCTGCTCAGTGCGGCCGCTCCCCGGCGCGGTCCGGTGCTGGCCGGACAGGAGCTGTTCGCCTTCCGCCGCGTCTTCGGCATCGAGTATCGGCGCATTCTGATCGGCGCCTGGTGCAACGGCCGCCGCGCCTGGCACCCGCTTCGCCTGCTGTTGCGCCCCATGGTCTACGGCATCGGTTCGGGCCTGCTGATCCGTACCGACGCGGTGCCGGAGATGGGCTACTTCCAGGAACCGCACGACGACCTCGCGGTCGGTCATCGATTCTCCCTCGCCGGGGCGGAGATCCGCGTGCTGCCCTCGGTGAACGTCACCGAGCCCTACCTGAGTCTGTCCGCCATGGCCCGCGCGTTCAGCAGCGTCGCCTTCGGCAACGCCGCCACCGTGCGGGACTACCGCTTCGCCCGGGAACGCCGTTCCACCCTGCGGCCGGCCGAACAGGCCATGCTACTCGTCCGTGCGCTCGCAGACGGCGTGCTGTGGGCGAGCGGCCCGCTGATCTGCCTGGCCGCGCTGGTGTGGTGCGCGGTGACCTCCGCCGTGCCGGCCTGGCTCCTGGCCGTCGCGGCCGTGCTCGGCGGTGTCGTCGAACCCGTGATCGCCTGGGTGCTGCGCAACCGGGTCGTGCGGGAGTTCCGGGAGCCGGGTGCACCGAGCCGCCCGCGCGCCCAGGCCGGGCCAGCCCGGTCGATCGTGACCTACCTGCTGCAACCAGCCTTCGCAGCCTCTGGTCCCTGGTTGCTGCTCGCCCGGGTGTGCGCGGCGCGGCTGGCGCGACGAGAGATCGCCTTCACCAAGACCGAACATGTCGGAGAGAACTGAGGAGCTGCTGGCCATGGCAGACCTGGACAACGGCTGGGCGGTGAGTGCGCCGTTCCCCGCCGACGGCCTTGCTCCCGGCCTGATCGACGAGCGGCTGCGGACCGCCCATGACGAGTTGCTCGACTGGGCCGACCCGGAGTCGGGCCGCCTCGGCTATGCCATGGCCGAACCGGACCCGGTCGCGGTACGGGTGTACGCCGATTTTTTGAGGGCGAATCCCAACAACATCGGCATGCACACCCGCTTCGGCGAAGGTGTCTTTGGCACCCGCAAGCTGGAGAAGGAGGTGCTGGCCGCCCTCGGCGGGCTCTATCAGGGTGGTGCTCTCGACGGATACGTGACCTCCGGTGCCACCGAGGCGGTGATCGCCGCCATGCGCATCGGACGTGAGGCGCTGCGCGCCGCGGGACGTGAGCGGATCACGGTGATCACCAGCGAGTTGTGCCACCAGTCGGTCCTGAAAGCGGCCTCGGTGCTCTCCCTCCAGGTACGCCAACTGCCCGCCGGACAGCAGTGGATCATCGAGCGGCCGTCCCTGGAGCAGGCCGTCACCGACGAACTGGCGCGGGGCACCGACGGCCTGATCGTGGTGGCCACGGCCGGTTACTACAGCAGCGGCTTCGTCGACCCGATCGCCGATCTGGCCGCGCTGACGCGCTCCGTCGCACTGGACCATGCCGACCGGCTGAGCACCTTCTTCTACGTCGATGCGGCTCACGGCGGTTTCGTCCTCCCGTTCACCGCCCCGGACCTCGGCTTCGACTTCCGCAACCCCGGAGTGCATGCGATTGCCGTCGACCCGCACAAGTTCGGCCTGATGCCCTACAACTGCGGGGTGCTGCTGGCCCGAAAGGGACTCTTCGAGCACATCACCGACATCAGCCGGGTCACCGGAGTACCGGACGAGACGCTGCTCGGCTCCCGGTCGGGAGCGGTGGTGGCCGCGCTGTGGGCGGTGGTGCACGCACACGGACGCGAAGGGTTCACCCGTCTGGCCCTGGACACCATGCGGACACGCGACCGGCTCGCGGAGGTGATCCGGCGGTGTGACCCCGGCGCCGAGATCCTGCCCGCGCCGGCGACGCCGGTGCTGTCGTTCTCCTTCAGTCATGCGTCCCAGGTGCTGCCCGCGGATTTCGCCGCCCGCTACCGCCTCTCACCGGCTCTGCTTCCGGGACCTGACGGCAAGCGCCGGCTCTACTACCACGTCTATGCCTCTCACAGCGTGTCCGAGGCCCACGTCAGCCGGTTCGAGGAGAGGCTGCGAGAAGCGCTTCAGGACGCGCGGCGCGAGCCCGTTGTGCCGGGTGGAACCCGACCGAGCATGACGTCCGAGGTCGTCAGGTCCGTGCGGTCCGACACGGACTGCTTCAGGCACTTCGTGGTGCACCCGGACGGCCGCCGCGATCCGGCGGCGGAGGGATATTCCTTCCACACCTTCGAGATGCGCGGCCGAACCGGCGAACCACTGCACCACCGCCGGCACGGCACCGCACGGCACGGCGGACCGCTCCACGTCTACGCGCCCGACCTGGACCGGCCGTTCGCCAACGAGTTCTTCGGCGTCGCCACCGACGCCTACTCGCTGGAGATCCTCGACCGGCACCAGCAGGAGCTGTCACTGGTCGGTGCGGTGCACGTCAACATTCCGCTGCCCGGCGGTGCGGCGCGTGTCCTGCTGAACTTCGAGGGCGACGGGACCTTCCGGTCGGCGGAGTACAAGCTGCTGGGCGACACCCTCACCGACGACGTGCAGGTGTTCGCCGACGCCACGGTGGTGAAGATCGGCAAGAGCGCGGCCGGTATCAGGCGGCCCCGCTCCCTCGACTACTCGTTCTCCATCGACACGTCCGCTGAACTCCGTTTCACCCTGCGCCAGGATGCGGAGGAGCCGCGTGTCGACCTCGTCCGGTACTGTGCCGACCCGCTGTTGCCGCGGCGTCGGCACCTGCGGAGGGAGCAGTACCGCCGCTTCCCGAATCGTTTCTTCGGCCTTGAGGTGGAGGCGTCCCTCGGCACGGGCTGGTCCGGCCGTCGTCGACTGAACGCCGGAGCCGCGGCCGCGGCCGGAGGCGAGCCGTGGCTGGCGGAGTCCGCGCGCTGTGGGCTGAGCGCAATCACCGCGCACGCCGC
>CBFHCJ010000051.1:0-18444 GCA_965654005.1 uncultured Streptomyces sp.
GCGGCCATGCGCCCGGACCCGCAGTCCCGGGCCCTGCGCGAGATCGTCAGCGACCTGGCGGGGACGGTCGTGGGCACCACGTACCTCACCGCGCGGCTCAACGGCGGCGGGGTGCGGTACGAGCTGCCGGGCGAGCACCCGCTGACCGGCCGCAGCGCCCCGGACCTCGAACTCACCGACGGCGGCCGCCTCGCGGACCACCTCCACGGCGGCCGGGCGCTCCTGCTCGACCTCAGCGACGACCCGGAGCTCCGGGCCCTCGCTGCGGGGTATGCCGGCCGCGTCGACACCCAGACGGCCGGCTGTCCGTCCCGCCCGGAACTGGCGGCGGTCCTCGTCCGTCCGGACGGCTTCACGGCCTGGGCAGCCGACGCGGGGGCTCAGGCGCTGACGTCGACGGCCGGGCTGGCGGAGGCGCTGGAGGAGTGGTTCGGAGTGCCAAAGGGTGCGGGGACGCCGGGCTGATCCGTCGCTCTGCTGACTGACTCGAACCACGAGCCGATCCCACCCACGGCCGCCGCACCCGCCCGGTGTGGCGGCCGCCCGCACCCCGGTCCCGGCCCAGCAGCAGCCCGGAGCTCTCACCGGCCGCCTACCGCACCCGCCGCCACGCCGACGTGATCGAGCCGGGTGTTCTCCCGCTCCCCGTACGCCTTCAGCGCCGACGCGTCCGTGACGCCCAACTGCTCGGCGAGGTAGTCGACCACCTCCGCCGGCACGTCCGTCGGATCGTCCGGGAACACCCCGAGGAACCGCACCGTGGTCATCTGCACCATGAATCCGAGCCGGTTGTGGGCCCGCCGCTTCGGCTCGATCAACGCCCGGTCCGCGTCGTCCAGGAAGAAGAACCGCTCCAACTCCGTACGGGACGGCGCCCCGTCGTACGCCGCATACTTCGCGGCTTGCTCATCCGTCAGAAACTCGACAGGCACCCCGGACCTCCAGACAGTCAGTGATCAACACGACTGCCGAAGGCTCCGCCCCGGCCGAACCCCAGGTCAAAGCGCTCTCAAGCCCTCCAGGGGCTTAGAGATCCTAACAAAAGTGGTTGATCACGTGGCTGTTGGCTTGTCCGCTCGTTGGTCTGGTCGTGGGGAAGAGACAGTCGCGGCCGTGGATCGTGTCGGATGAACTATGGGCGCTGGCCGAGCCGTTGCTGCCCAAGTCGGGTCCGAAGCTGGTCGAGGGGCGGCCGCGGGTGCCGGACCGGCAGGCCTTGTGCGGGATCCTGTTCGTGCTGCACACCGGGATCCAGTGGGAGTACCTGCCCCAGGAGCTGGGCTTCGGTTCGGGCATGACCTGCTGGCGGCGGCTGGCCGCGTGGAACGGGGCCGGGGTGTGGGACCAACTGCATGTGGTGCTGTTGAAGAGGCTGCGGTCGGCGAAGAACCTGGACTGGTCGCGGGCGGTGATCGACTCCTCCCACGTGCGGGCGGCCCGAACGAGGCCACATCCACGAAGCCTTCCTCGGCCTCGCCACCTGCCTGATCACCTACCGGCATGTGCAGCGCCTTTGTTAGAACCTCTTAGCGCCGATTTTCGTTCCGATGTTCCTCAACCCCCGATCCAAGCCCCAAGATCGTGGTACGCCCGCCGCACACTCGGACCAAGACGTATTTCTGCAGGAGGACTGTTTCATGACTGACCGACCCTTGACGCTCATGGCAGTACACGCCCACCCCGACGACGAGGCCACCGGAACCGGAGGGGTCCTCGCGCGGTACGCGGCGGAAGGCATCCGCACGGTTCTCGTGACGTGTACCGACGGCGGTTGCGGTGACGGACCGGGGGGTGTCAAGCCGGGCGATCCCGGGCACGATCCTGCGGAGGTCGCCTTGATGCGCCGTCAAGAACTTGAGGCGAGCTGTGACGTCCTGAAGGTCAGCGATCTGGAGATGCTGGACTATGCCGACTCCGGGATGACGGGCTGGCCGAGCAACGACGCCCCCGGATCCTTCTGGCAGACCCCCGTGCAGGAAGGCGCGGCCCGACTCGCGGAACTCATGCGGCACTACCGACCTGATGTGGTCGTCACCTACGACGAGAACGGCTTCTACGGCCACCCCGACCATATCCAGGCCCACCGCATCACAATGGCGGCGCTGGAGATGACCGCGCTGGCACCGAAGGTGTACTGGACCACGATGCCCCGCTCGATGATGCAGCGGTTCGGCGAGATCATGCGCGAGTTTCATGAGGACATGCCGGAGCCGGATCCTGCCGAGGTCGCCGCGATGGCCGAGATCGGCCTCCCGGACGATGAGATCACCACGTGGGTGGACACCACCACGTTCAGCGGTCAGAAGTTCGACGCGTTGGCCGCGCACGCCAGTCAGGGCGAGAACATCTTCTTCCTCAGGATGGGCAAGGAGAGGTTCGGCGAGTTGATGGGCATGGAGACCTTCGTACGTGTCCAGGACGCCACCGGCGCGGCCATACCCGAGAACGATCTCTTCGCCGGACTGCGCTGATCCGCCCGTCCGACGGACCGGGAAAGCGCATCGACCGCACGGCGCGATCGAGCGGGTCACACACCCGCAGGCTTGTCCACCCGAGTTCCGCTCCGGCAGCCGGCGTCCAGGCCCTCGCCGGCGGCGTCGACGCGTTCCTGCACTTCCGACCCGACACCGAGCTCGGCCCCAAACCACCTGGCAACCGCACAGGTGGGAGACCTGCGGGCTGCTGACTCGGAAGGTGCGCGACAGCGCAGGTCACAAGCCCGGCGGTCTGCTCCGATCAAGACAGACCGCCGAGGAAGCGACACGAAGCTGAGGCTCCGATGTCCGACACGCCGTGAGGCAACGGAAGGAGCAGTAGGTCAGGGGGGTGGTCTCCGACACCAACCGCGAGACCCTGCACGAACCGGTGGAGCGGGGGCCTCCGGACCGGGGGGAGGCCGCGCTCGGCCGGGGTGAGGTACCGCCGGGCGGTGGGGTGTATCCGGTGCCGGGCCCGGCCGAGGGCAGCAGAGCGCTGCCTGACGCCGGTACGGCGGCCGGCGTCGCCGACTTCGCGGACAGCCCGAGCGAACCCGCGGGCCCCCGGCATGGCGCGATGCCCACGCCGGACACCGGACCGGTCCGGGCGGGCACCCGGAACACACCAAGTCCTCGAACGGCTCGCGGAACCGGGCGCGCCGGTTGTGTGAGCCACGTCATGTCGGTCGATACGGCCGTCCGCTCCCCGGCCCATGTCACATGATGTACGCGTGACTGGAACATCCTTACGGGAGGGGCCGGGCGAGCTGCCCGCCGGCGGGCCCGCCTGGCCGGAACTCTCGCCGCCCGAGCGGGACTTGCTCGACCGCCTGCTGCTCTTCGCCCACGCGAAGAGCGCCGCGCAGCGCTCCGAGGTTCTGCGGCACGAGCGCACGGAGGCCGCGCGCACGGCACTGAGTGCCGAGTGCAAGAGCGGGCGTTGGAGCAACATCCTCATCGTGCATCAACTCGGGCTGCTCGCCTGGGTGCTCGGCGCCGACACGGGCGACCGGGCGGAACTCGGCGTCGCCGCCGACTGGCTGGCCGTCGTCCACCAGGCCGATCCCGCACTGCTGCCCGAGCCACTGCGGTCGGCCCGGCAGGAGCGGTTCACCCCGGACGGGCTGGCCGGGCTGACCGGCGCCGCCGACGACCGGGAACGCGCCCTGGCCGCGGCGCAGGAGTTCATCGCCGGCGGACTCGGCTGGGCGGCGACCCCCGAGGAGGCCGGGGCGATCTCGGCCTACGTCCGCGGCCGTGACCTCTCCCTGCGCGACGACACGACGACCGAGGCGCACGGGGCCGCGCGGCAGGCCGTGGCAGCCCTTCCGGCACGGCACTGGCTGCGCCCGTACGCCCTCGAACTCGCCGCCAACACCACTACCCTGGTCGCCTTGGCCCAGGGCGCGCTGTACACCGAGGAGGCGGAGCACTTCGCACGGCAGGCCGTCGAGGCGGCTCACCCGCGCCACCCGCAACGGGCGAGGTCCCTCGCGGTCCTGCACGCGTGCCGAGTCTCGGCGCTGAGTTCCTTGCTGATCGACGCCGACATGACCCGCCCCGAGGTCGTGCTGCCGGCCGACGCGTGCCGGAAGGCCGTGGAGCTGGGCCGCGAGGCGCTCGCCCTGCTGGCGGACGACAATCCGCGCGTGGCCGACACCCTGAGTTTCCAGACGTCGGCGCTCTTCTTGCTCCTGTGCGGCGACCCGCACGACCGGGCCCTGAGGACGGAGCTGCTGCGCTACGGGCGGCTGGCCGCCGAGCGGGTCGGCCATACTCCGCGCAAGGAGGCCACCCGCTGGCTGGAACTGAGCGGGTACCTCAAGATGCTCTTCCTCTGGACCGTCGATCAGGAGTTGCTCCGGGAGGTGATCGACGCGGCCGGTGCCGCGGACCGGGTGGCGCCTGCGGGGTCGGTCGTCGCGGCGAGGGCGGCCTGCGCGCTCGGCTGGGCCGAGTTCCGGCGGGCTGCGGCACGCGGTGACCTGCCCGGCCTGAACGCGGCCGCGGACCACTTCCTCCGGGTCACCGGAAAACTCGGCCGGCCGGTCGCCGACGACACCCCCGAGGAGGCGGCGGAGCGGGAGCTGTTCCGGGTCTCCGCGCACAACGAACTGCAAACTGTTCTGCTGACCCGCTCCGAACTCACCGGCGGCGACAGCACGTCCCGGCAGGAAGCGCTGACCCGGCAGCAGGAGCCGGATCCCGGCGTCCTCACCGGCTCCGGCGACGTCTTCGACCTGGTCAACCGGCGGCAGCTGGCCGCCGCCCGGCTCCACCAGGCCCAGCAGCAGTTCACCGCGCAGTGGGTCCAGGCCACCTATGACAACAGACCGAAGGCGCTGCGCAGGGCGGCCGCGCAACTGCGCAGGGCGGCGGACGAGTTCGCCGCCGCGGTGCCGGAGCAGCGGTACATGGCCGACGGAAGTCAGGAGGCGGCCGAGCTCGCCGTCCGGCAGGCCGACGCCATGGAGAGCGGTGAGATCGGTACCGCCGTGGGGATGGCGGCCGACCTGCTGACGGAGGGCTCCCCGGATCTGCTGCTGGACGACTCCGTGTTCGGCCGGGAGGACGGCGGACGCCGGGTCGTCACCTCATTGCCGGACGGTGCCCAGGGCCCGGGGCAGAGGTGGGACAAGGCACCCGGACTGCAGCATCTCCACGGGCACCAGGTCGTCCGCATGCGGCTCACCGTGGCCCGGCAGGAGGCTCAGCGGGCGGTCGCGGAGCGGGAACGCGGCGCCTCGTACGCCGACGCCTGGTCCAGGGCGCTGGCGTTCTGCGAGCGGGCCTGCGCCGACCCGGCCGCCT
Source organism: uncultured Streptomyces sp. (assembly GCA_965654005.1). Lineage (GTDB taxonomy): Bacteria > Actinomycetota > Actinomycetes > Streptomycetales > Streptomycetaceae > Streptomyces. The sequence continues at coordinate 5,289 of CBFHCJ010000051.1, forward strand.
CGCCCGTCGATCTGCTGCCCGTCACGCGGTTCATGGCCGAGACGGCCGTTCGGCTGGACGACGTGGCGGCCGTCGCACCGCTGCTGGCGGCCGCCGTCCGCACCGCCGCGACACTGGCCTCGCCGCGTTTCCCGCGCGCCGAACGGGAGGAGCTGCTGGCCCGGTACGTCAACGGGCTGGGGGATCTGGCGTGCGCCGCCGCGCTGCTGGCCGACGAGCCCGCCGACCGGGCGCTGGCCGTGCTGGAGGCGGCTCGCGGCCTGCTGTCCGCCACCGAGCTGACCTCCATGACCGAACTCGGCACGCTACGCCGGGAGCGCCGCGCGGACGCGGAGCGTTTCGAGAAGGCCACGAAGGCCCTCGCGGACGCCCAGGAGAATCCGCTGCCGGCCGATCCCGAGGCCACGGCCCCCTTCGAGTCGGCCCCCTTCGAGTCGGCCACCGACGCACCGGCGGACGCCCGGGAGAGCCAGGCATCCGCCGGTCCGATGGCCGCGAACTCGCTCTCCTTCGCTCTGACGGCCGCGAACCTACGGCACAAGGCGACGGACCGCTGGGAGGCCGAGGTCCGCCGCATCAGGAAGCTGCCCGGTTTCGAGGACTTCCTGGAGCCGCTCGGTCCGGCGACGATACGCGCCCTCGCCGACCGTGGCCCCCTGGTGCACGTGACCCTGCACGCGCTGCGGTCCCATGCTCTCGTGGTCACCGCCGACGGGGCCGAGGCCGTGCCGCTCCCCGGTGTCTCTCCGTCCCTGGCACAGGAGTGGGCCGACCGTCTTGAGCGGGCCGGGGCCCGCACGGACGGCGCCGCGGGTGAGGTCCGGGCGGTGCTGGGCGACTTGTGGGACGCGGTCGCGAGCCCGGCGCTCCGCGCGCTCCGCCTCGCCGCCCCGCCCGGGGAGCCGGCCGAGCGGCCCCGGGTGTGGTGGGTGCCGTCCGGACCGGCCGTCTTCCTGCCCCTGCACGCGGCGGGCCGCTTCAACGCAACCCCGTCCGCCCCGCACCAGGTCCCCGGCGACAACGTGCTCGACCACGTCATCTCCTCGTACGCGCCGACCCTGCGCGCTCTGCGCCACGCCCGGCTGCGGCCCGCTCCCACGGCCCGGCCCAGCGTGCTGGCGATCGCCGCCCCGGGTGACCCCGGCTCCCCCGAGCGGCTGCGCTGGGCTCCCGGCGAAGCCAAGGACGTCCATGGTGCCGTCGGCGCCGGACGGTATCTGCCGCCCGAGGAGGCGACCCTTGCCGCCGTCGTGCAGGCCCTGCCCGAACACCCCTGGCTGCACTATGCGGGGCACGGTGCCGGGGGCGCGCTGGTACTCGGCGGGAAACTGCTCTCCCCTTCGGACGTCGACCGGCTGTCGCTGCCCTCGGCGGAACTGGTCTACCTGTCCGGCTGCGACACCGCCCGGGGTGCGGCCGCCCTCGCCGACGAGTCCCTCCACCTCGCCGCCGCACTGCATCTGGCGGGATACCGGGACGCGGTAGGCACTCTGTGGCGCATCCGCGACGACCTGGCAGCACGGATCACGGAGCACTTCTACAAGGGGCTGCGAGCCACGCCCCCGCACGATCCGGCCGCGGCGCTCGACGCCGCCGTCCGCGAGGCCCGGCAGTACGCTCCCGACCGGCCGGACCTGTGGGCCGCCCACCTGCACATCGGACCCTGACCCCACTGGAAAAAGACGAGCATGGACGCCATCGAAGAACTGCGCGAGCGCTACCTCGAACTGATAGAAGGTCAGGAGGAGTGCGACCGGGTCCCGGAGGGTGCGGACGTCACGACGTTCGCCGTCGACCCGGCCGAACCGCCCTCCCGCACCAGCCTCAGGACCCGGCTTACCGACCTCTTCCGCCGGCAGCCCGAGCTGCTGACGGTGGTCCTGACGACGCGCGAGGCCCCCTTCGGCGTCGTCCGCAGGGAAACCCTGCGGCCGGACGAGCCGGACTCGCCCCGCGATACAACCTCCGCCATGCCCATGGCGGGCCTGCCCACCCGTTCCCGCGCCCGGTATTACGCCTGCACGTACGAGCAGTGCCGGCGCTGCTCGAACGGGCCGTGCACGGCTTCGGAGATCCTGCTGTTCGGCGACGGCCGGCCACCGCAATGCCCGCACGGGCACGGCCCGATGGCCGAGGAGGAGTGATGCGGCCATACACCCCGCGGCCGGGGCGTCGGAGCCGGGTGGCGGCGCAGGAGTACCGCCGGTGAACCTGTCCGCTCTCGCGAAACCGACCGGGCCGTCGTTCAGCGGCAGGTTCTTCCTTGTCTCGACGCTGCCCACCACCCTCGCCGGCACATATCTGCTCGTGGTGGTGTGGGCGGGGGCGCCGGGCCCGGTGCGCTTCGGGCGTGCCTGGCGCATCGCCGCCGGACTGGGTGTCGGCCCTAGCCTCCTGCTGCTCCTGCTGGTCACCGCCGCCGGTGTGATCACCATGCCGCTGCAACTGCCCATGGTCCGCTGGCTGGAGGGGTACTGGCCGCGGCGGCTGCGATGGCTTGCCGACTGGTGCCGCAAACGCCAGAAGCACCGCTGCGGGAATGTCGTCCGCGCTCTGAGGACCGAGGGCGCCCCCAGCCCCGAAGTCATCGACGAGCAGCTCGCGCAGGGGTATGTGCAGCGGCTCCGTTACCCGGTCGACGCGCCGCGCCTCTTCCGGCCCACCGCCCTCGGCAACGCGCTCACCGCCGCAGAGTTCCGGGCGGGCCGGTGGTACGGGCTCGACGCGCCGGTGTTCTGGACCCGCTTGGAGCCGCTGCTGAGCGGCAGGATCGCCACCACGGTCACCGAGCAGCGGGACGCGATGGACGCGGCGGCACGGCTGAGCGTCACCGCCGCGCTGTGCGTTCCGCCGACGGTCTGGCTGCTGTGGCGGTCCGGCTGGTGGCTGTTGCTCGCCGTGCTGCTGGTCGTCGTCTCCCGGCTCTCCTACCTCGCCGCCGTCCACGCGGCCGTAGCCTACGGGCAGTACGTCGAGGCGGCCTTCGACCTGCACCGCTTCGACCTGCTCGGTGCGCTCCACCTTCCGCTGCCTGCGGACCGGGAGGCGGAGCTGCGGGCCAACGACGCGCTGGGCGAGCTGTTGCGGCAGGGCCTCCCACCGAACCCCCCGTTGCGCTACGAGCATCCGTCCGGCGAGCCGTCGCCGCCCGCGTCACACCCGGCGGGGTGACGCGGGCCCCGCCTCGGGTCAGGGCCGCCGCAGCCGCAAGGTCATCAGCTGGAACGGTCGCAGCGCCACGTCGATCCGGTTGCCGTCCCGCACCGGCGGTTCGCACTCGCCGACCGGCCGTTCCAGCAGGTCCTTCAACCAGCGGCGCGACCTCGTGGGCGCCGATCAGACGCAGCGGCATTCCAGCCGTTTCACACGAGTTGACAACCATTCGTGCAGCGGTCGAGATCGGCTGGACGCGAGGCGGGACGGTGCTGTCGCCCGTGTCACGAGCTTGGAAGTGGAACAGCCACCCGACGCCCCGTCAACAGGTCCGGCTCCTGGGCAGATCGCCCCAGGATTGGGCGGTGAGGGTGTCGAGGCGGGGCGGCAAGGTCGGGGTGGACGGTCGTCAGGTGGGGGCGGGTCGCGCCCAGGGGGCGGATGAGGGCGGCGGGATCGTCCTGGGCAAGGGCCGCGTCGACGTTGCCGGGCATCGGCGGGCTGATGCTGAGTGCCGTTTCCTCCAGACCCTGAAGGACATGTGGGACCCGCCCTATGGCAGCGGCAGCTCGGTCGCGGGCGTCGGCTCGGTCTTCGTCATCGCCGTGGGCCCAGCCTCGCGCTGATGCTGGTCATGCAGCGCCGCAGCCCGGCTTTCTTCCGCGGCGAGGTGCTGCACACGTCCACACTCTGGTGGCCGAGGACTGAACCGCTCCTTCCGGCCCCCCGGCGCGGGTGCCGGACGCCGCCCACGGGGTCATCATGGGAGCATGATGGAGCTGTTTCCACCGATGCCGCTGACGGAGTGGCGGGACACCAAAGAGACACTGCATCGCTTCGCACAGATCGTCGGCAAGATCCACCTGGCGGCGAGCGCCCGGCGCAACCACTGGTGGAACGTCCCGTTCCATGTCACGGGGCGCGGCATCACCACGCGTCCGATGGGTCAGGTCGACGGGAATCCGATCTTCACGATCGACTTCGACTTCGTCGACCACCGGCTCGTCGTCGCGACGCTGGACGGCGAAGAGCGGTCCTTCCCGCTTCCGGGCCAGTCCGTCGCGTCCTTCCACGACGCGACCCTGGCCGCTCTGACCGCGCTGGGCGTCCGGGTGGACATCGCCATTCCCAGGCCCTTCGACCTGCCCGACGCCGGCCGGCCGTTCGCCCAGGACACCGAGCACGCGACGTACGATCCCGTGGCCGCCAACCGCTACTGGCGGGTCCTGAGCCAAGTGGCGTCCGTGCTGGAGGAGTTCGCGGCGGGCTACTCGGGAAAGAACAGCCCGGTGCACCACTTCTGGCACACCTTCGACATCGCCCACAGCCGGTTCTCCGGGCGACAGATCGACCAGCCCCGGCAGGCCGACCCCGTTACCCGGGAGGCGTACTCCCGGGAAGTGATCAGCTTCGGCTTCTGGTTCGGCGACGACACCTTCGCCGAGCCCGCCTTCTACTCCTACACCGCCCCCGAGCCCGCCGGCCTGGCCGGGGAGCCGCTCAGCCCCGCGTCCGCGCGGTGGGTCACGCGCGGCGACAGCCACCTGGCCGTGCTGCGCTACGACGCGGCCCGCGTCGCGAACGATCCCCGTGCCGCCGTCCTCGCCTTCTACGAAAGCGCCTACCGGGCCGGGGCCGGACGCGCCGGATGGGACATCGCGGCGCTCGCGTGCCCCGGAGGCATCACGGACCCGGTCCGGCAGATCTGACTCCCGGACCGGAAAGTCCAACGATCGAGCGAGGTCAAACGATCGAGCGCGGTCAGTGGAGCTGCCGCTCCCAGTCCCCAGGGACCTTGTCCCTGGGGCCCGGAGTGGGCTGCGAGGCCGGGTGCGCGGTGGGCGGGGCCAACTCCGGCCCCTCGTAATACTGATCGGTCTCGATATTCCAGAACCAGCTCTCTCCCGGTTCGAAGCTGGTCAGGAAGGGGTGTCCCGCCTCGCGCGCGTGCTTCGTTGCGTGCTGCGAGGGTGAGGAATCGCAGCAGCCGATATGCCCGCACGCCGCGCAGCGCCGCAGGTGGAACCACCACCCCGGTCCGTCGCCCGCCATGCACTCCACGCAGCCCTCTCCGCTGGGAGTGGCGGTCGGATCGAGGCCTGGGATCTGGTCGTGTGGCATGAGGGATGCCTCCCTGATGAGGCGCCGTCGTCAGGTTTCGGTGCCGGTGCGCGCCAGGATGCCTTTCAGCAGCCCCGTGGCCTGGCCCACCTCGATGAGGTAGCCGTCCGGATCGCGCATATAGCAGCGCAGCTCGGCGCGGCGGTCGATGGGCGGGGTAAGGAACTCGGCCCCTTTGGCGCTCGCCGTGGCGTAGAAGTCGTGGATGTCCGCCACCCGTACGTTCAGGAAGCTGGAGACGGTGTTGGGGTCATCCGGTGTCCGCAGGACGACATCGGGTTTGTCGTCGGTGGGTCCGCCGCCTGGGTTCATGATGATCCAGCTGTTGGCGACCTTGACGATGCAGGGGTTCTCATCCAGCACCACCCTGCCACCCAGTACGTCGGCGTAGAACGCCCGCGAGCGAGGGACATCGCTGACCGTGAGGAAGTGCGTGAGCACCAGGCCCTCGGCCGGTGCAGGAAGGTCGTCGGCTGCGGCGCCGGCAGACGTGACATCGGACATATGTCGAGCGTATGGCGCGCATAGCCGTGCGGCATTCTCAGCCAGTGCGCCTCTTCACCTGGGAAGTGCCTCCGGCTGGTGCGGAACAAGGGCCTCGACAATCCTTGTTCTCGCTGGTCAGAGTCACTTTCTGCTGGCATGATCACGTACTGGACACCGAGCCGCGTCAAAGCCTGAGGTTAGCGGCAGCGGTCGTCTTTGCCGGTTGAACGGAGCCCGGCGGCGACTGCCTTGGAGAGCCCCACAGGATCGCGGCGGCCGCTATAGCGCTAAGTGGTCGACGCTCGAAGTCCTTCGGGGGTTGACGTTGAGGAAGCTCCCGTGCCAGGTGGTGGCGTGGAACCCGGCCGAAGGGCGAGTTGACCTTCAAGTTGGATGAACGTCGACAATCGGGGCCATGGACGGCACCACGGAACTACTGAGCATCAGCGCCTTCGCGCGGCGGGTCGGTCTCGCTCCGAGCGCTCTGCGTTTCTACGACGACTGCCGCGTTTTGCGGCCGGCGTGGGTTGATGGGGCGACGGGGTACCGCTTCTACAGTCCTGCTCAGGAGGCCCGTGCCGCTCTCCTGCGCAGTCTGCGAGAAGCGGGGCTGCCGCTGGCTGAGGTCGCCGTGGTGCTCGATGGGTCCGAGCGTGCGGGCCGAGAGGTGCTGGAGCGGCACTTGGAGAGGATGCGGGACCAGACGCAGACGGCCAAGGCCGCCATCGCCGTGGTTCTGCGTTCCCTCTCGACTGCGGGCAGCATGACGGAAGCGCGAATCGGGGGCGTGGAGTTGGCCAGTGCGGTACGCCAGGTGGTGCCGGCCGCGGCTTCCGACGTGGAACTCCCTGCGCTGGGTTGCGTCCTCATCGAGATCGATGACGGCGAGGTTCGTCTGGTGGCTACCGATCGCTATCGCCTGTCGATGCGCATCCTGAGGCCGGCGGCACTCGACGGAGGGCCCTGCCGCCTGCTGGTGCACGCGGCTGACCTGATCGAGTTCGGGCAATGGGCGGCGCGAGCCCACGAGGTCACCATCCAGGTCGGACCGGACGGCGCCCGAGCACGCAGTACCTCAGAGTCCCGTGTCCTGGTGACAACCGATGACCTGTTCCCTGCCTACCGCGAGATGCTCTCGGCCCTGGCCCCGCCCGAATACCGCGTGATCGTGGATCGCCTGGCCCTCCGTGACGCGGTCAACAGCCACGGAGACGCTGCACGCATCGCTCTGAGCTTCGCCGACGACGAGCTGGTCGTCTCTCGTGCCGATCACTCCAACGCCGCCACCCTGCCTGCGATCTGCCATGAAGACCTGCCCCAGCGGATCGGTTTCGATCCTGCCGTCCTGGCTCCCGCACTGGAGGCCAGTGTCGGGCCCGACGTTCTATTGGAGATCTCCGCCGTAGATCGGCCTGTCGTGGTGCGTTCCGCAGACCAGGGCAGCTTCACCACGCTGGTCATGCCCGCCGCCCTCAACACCTCCAGCTGATTCTTCCTCAACACCGAACCCTCATCACCCCAGGAGAACCGTGACCGACCCCGAGAACATCGTCGTGCAGCTGTGCGCGCAGGGTATGCAGGCCGAGACCGAAGGACGAGATGTCCGAGCACGGGAGCTGTTCCTTCAAGCGTGGGAAGCGGCCGAGGACGACTACGACGCCTGCATCGCCGCGCACTACCTCGCCCGGCACCAGCCGACCCCGCAGGAGACTCTGCGCTGGAACCAGGAGTGCCTGACCCGGGCCGACAAGGTCGGCGACGACCGTGTCCGCGGCTTCTACGCCTCACTTCACGGCAACATGGCCCGAGCCCACCGGGACCTGGGCCAGATCGAGCAGGCCCGCGAACACTTCGAGTCCGCCGCCAAGCACATCGACGACGTCCCAGCCGGCCCCCACCAGCAATGGCTCCGCTACCGCATCGCCGCAGGACTGCGCGCCACCACCCGGTCCGCACCCCAGCAGCACGAAGACCCCGTCGGCGAACTCCTCACCAAGCTCTGCGCACGCACGGACCTCGAAGCCCTGAGCCTGCTGCTGCCCCCGTACATGGGCAGCCTCGGCACGCCCGAGGACGAGGAGGGCATCAACACCGCCCTACGCATGCTCCACGCCGAGCGCCGCCTTCCCGACGACGAGCAGACCGCCCTCAGCCACGCAATCCAGATCCGGTCCGCCGCGTGAGCGCCCCCGCTCCCCGGTGACACTCGCATAGGCAACCGGCCGCCTTCCCCGGTACCGACGGACCTTCAACGATCACGACGGCCCTCCGACCTCACGGTCGGTGGGCCGTCATGCGTGCCAGTCACTACCCGCTCTTCCTGTCTCCTTGAACGTCCAACGAAGTGGAAGGAACAGCGGGGGACGGGTCGAAATCGCTCAGGCTTATCAGCCTGCCGCAGGATCCAGGGGGACGGGTACTTGTCCATACGCACTGCCGTGGCAGTGGTGCCGACCGCCGCCGAGCGCCACCGACTGAAGAAGATGGCTTACGGTCACAGGACCCCGCACCAAGCCCGGCAGCGTGCCGCAGTCGTCCTCCTTGCGGCACGTGGCTGGAGTAACGCCAGGATCGCCGCCAAGACCCACCTGCACGTGGACACGGTCCGGACCTGGCGCGGCCGGTTCGCCCACGGCGGGCTGCCGGCCCTGGCCGACCGCAAGCGCTCTGGACGGCCTGCCCGTTTCACCCCCATGCAGGTCGCCGAGGCCAAGGCGCTGGCCTGCCAACTCCCCGCCGAGACCGGCGTACCGCTGTCGCGGTGGTCGTGTCCGGAGCTGGCCGCCGAGCTGACCACGCGCGGGGTCACCGACACGATCTCGGCGTCCACCGTGCGCCGCTGGTTACGTCAGGACGCGCTCAAGCCCTGGCAGTATCGGTCCTGGATCTTCATCCGGGACCCGGACTTCCGCGCCAAGCCCCAACGGGTCCTGGACCTGTACGCCCGCACGTTCGAGGGCGTCCCGCTGGACGCGGACGAGTACGTGGTCAGCGCGGACGAGAAGACCTCGATCCAGGCCCGCTGCCGCTGCCATCCGACGCTGGGCCCGGGCCGGGCCCGGGCGATGCGTGTCAACCACGAGTACGGCCGCGGCGGAGCGCTGGCCTACCTGGCCGCCTACGACGTCCACCAGGCCACGGTCTTCGGCCGCTGCGAGCCCACCACCGGCATCGTGCCCTTCATGGACCTGGTCACCCAGGTCATGACCACCGAGCCCTACGCCAGCGCGAAACGCGTCTTCTGGGTCGTCGACAACGGCTCCTCCCACCGGGGAAAGAAGGCCATCGACCGCCTGACCACGGCGTTTCCGAACGCGGTCATGGTCCACACCCCCATCCACGCCTCCTGGACAAACCAAATCGAGATCTACTTCTCGATCGTCCAGCGCAAGGTCGTCCAACCCAACGACTTCACAGACCTCGCCGAGGTCCGGGACCGGCTCCGAGCATTCGAAGACCGCTACAACGCCACAGCACAGCCGTTCCAGTGGAAGTTCACCACCTCCGACCTGGACGATCTGCTGGCCCGGCTCGACCGACACACCCCCGATCGACAGGAAGAATCCTCCGCCCGTCTCGCCGCGTGATCAACCCCCGAAGGACTTCGAGCGTCGACTACTAAGTGTGAAGGCGTCCGTGAAGCCGTCGATCGCTCGATGCCGGCGGCGACCATCGATCTGACGGCCACGCCGATCGAGCCTGTGCGGTTCAGAAACTCATCGTGGCTGGTCAAGCCGTGTACCTGTACCAACGCCTATCGAGATCACCTTCGGGGGGCGGCGCTCCGCCGCCCGCCGAAGGAATTCTGACACCCCGGAAACGTAGAGCTGGACAGACCCGTTTCGAGGAGGCTTCCGAAGGAAGAAATGACGGGCATGCGGTGCTGGCCCTTCCCCTCATCGCCTGCCTCATTTCCCCGGCTGGTTGTTCCGCAGCCGGCGCAAGCGCAGGCACGGGGGACGCGGACGGCCTGACAGCCTTGCCGCGGCGATAGTCCCGTCCGGCTCAGTCCCGCCGAGCGGCACGCGTTTGCGTGGCGTGCTGGCTCTGGGCCTTTGCCTCGCTCCGGACGTCCGCCGGGCTCGCCGAGCAACTGGAGGAGATTTCCGCCGGTACCGGACCGGACGGCCACGTACGCTTCATGGAGCTCGACTACGACGCCGCGATCCGCGCCCACTTCTGGGATCACATGCCCGAACCGCGGCAGCATCTCGGCACCTGGCCCGCGCGCAGCGTGGACCTGAACGACCCGCACTTTGCCCGGGAGCTCCGTGACGGGCTGGTCGCGCGACTGGCCGCGCAGTACCTGCGCACCGGACTCGGGGAAAGCCTGGCGTCCCTGGCCGAGGACTGGAGTGCCACGACCACGAGCCGAGCCCGCCTGGAGGCCGCCGTCCATGCCCTCACCCGCGGTCTCAACGATCCCGCACACGGCAGGAGCTTCCGCCAACGGATCTACCGACTCGGCGGCCTCCTCCAGGAGCACACACATGCGGCCTGACCGGCTCGGACGTAATAACCGGCACCCGTTCCCGCACGACGCCCGCGGACCGCTGCGGGTGGCAGCCGTGGCCATCCGTTTCTTACGACCGCGGAACACACTTGGTGCGGCAGAACGAAGAGCGGCCGAAATCCTCGTCGTGCCCGCCGTATCGCCGGTCCTCAAGCAGCAGGCACGCTCCTGGGAGAAGAAGGAGGTAGTGCCAGTGAGCCATCCATCGACGCGCACCGGGAGTCCCCGGATCACCTCGATCGGTGACTACGCCATCGACGCACATCACGGGTTCGCGCCCGCCGAGGATCCCGTGGACCGACTGCCCGCGTACTACGGGCCCTGGGAACACGCGGTGAGGAACATCGCGGCCCTGATCATGACGGGTCGTATGCGCTCCACGGTCGAGTCCCTTCCCGAGCTCACGGCCGACAGGCTGGAGTCCGAAGGGGAGCGGGAGCGGGCCATGCTGGTGCTGTGCGCGCTGGCGAACGCCTACGTCTGGGCCACGGACCCGCCCGCGCAGACGCTCCCGGCTCCCGTCGCGCGTCCGCTCCACCGGATCGCGCAGCTGCTGGACCGGCCGCCGATCGTCGCCCACGCCTCGATCGTGCTGAACAACTGGCGCCGCATCGATCCGTCCGAGCCCCTGAGCATGTCCAACATCGACACACAGGTGACGTTCCTCGGCGGTGTCGACGAGAAGTGGTTCTTCCTGGCGACCGTGGGGGTGGAGCTGGCCGGAGCGGGCGGGCTGCCGCTCCTCGTGCAGGCCCAGCACGCCGCCGCCACCACGGACCACGCCCAGCTGACCAGCGCTCTGCTCGATGTCAGAGCCGTTCTGAAGGACACGGTCGACGCGTTCCTCGACGTCGAACGCTGGTGCGACCACCATGTCTTCTACCACCGGATCAGGCCCTTCCTCACGGGCTGGGACGCTCCGGGGCTCCGTTTCGAAGGAGTGGACCACGCCCCCTTCGTGCTCGCCGGGGGCAGCGCCGCGCAGAGTTCCCTCATCCAGGCATTCGACGCCGGACTGGACATCCCCCACCGAAACGCCATGACCACCGGCTTCCTCACCGGCATGCGGGCGTACATGCCCGTGCCGCACCGCCGCTTCCTCGAAGACCTCGAGGCCGGCCCCTCGGTGCGGGAGTTCGTCGACCGGCACCAGGGCACCCACCCCCAGCTGGCGGACGCGTACAATGGGGCGGTGCAGGCGCTGGTCGAGCTCAGGGCCCAGCACATCGGGATCACGGGGCGCTACATCAAGCGTTTCCAGCGCAGTGATGAGACCGCGAAGGGAACGGGCGGAAGCGACTTCGTCACTTTCCTGAAGAAGGCCCGCGAGGAAACCACCGAGCGGCTGCTGCCATGACGCGCCCGCCTACCGGGATTCACCAGGGAAGAGCTCGACAGGCAGTACTCGCCCAGCAGCATGGTGGAGGACGTCAAGCCGTTCCTCGACGACTACTCGGAACGAAGCCGCCTCGCCCGCGAGGAACTGGCCGATGTGGCCCACAGGGACCTCCGCTTCGGACCAGGATCCGATGACGTACTGGACGTCTACGGGCCACGGCCGTCGGAGACATCCCCGCGGCCCGCGCTGTTCTTCGTCCACGGCGGTTACTGGCAGGAGCTGTCCAGGGAGGACTTGACGTTCCCGGCCCCGGCCGTGATCGGAGCGGGCGCCGTGTACGCGACCCGCTCGCTCCGAGGGTCCGGCTGGGCGACATCGTCCGGCAAGCGCGGAGGGCCTTCGCCTGGCTGTGCCACCACGCGGCCGACCACAGCATCGATCCCGACCGGATCGTGGTGTCCGGATCTTCCGCGGGTGCTCATCTCGCCGCCATGCTTCTCACCACCCACTGGGAGGAATGGGGGCTGCCCGCCACACCCATCGCGGGTGCCCTGCTGTTCGGCGGTATCTACGACCTGACACCCATTCAGGGAACTTACGTCAACGACATCGTCCGTGTCGGCGGGCACGAAGTCGAGTCCTGCGGCCCGCTGTTCCAGCACTCCGAGGTGGGGTGTCCCGTGGTCGTCGCCCAAGGCGAGCACGAGACGGGCGAGTTCAAACGTCAGTCCTCCGCATACGCCGCACATCTGCGGCGCGGCGGCTGCGCGGTGACGGAGTTCGAGCAGGCGGGGCGGAACCACTTCGACTCCCCGGGAGCTCGCGATGCCCGGTACCCGAGTTGGCTGGGAAGCGCTTCGCCTGCTGGGCCTGCCGCCCGTGACGACGCCGCAGTGAAACGGCCTTTCGATCGTTTGGCCGTCCCCTACTCTGATTTTGGAAGTGAGTCTTGCCCATGTTGCTGTCCGCCTCAGAAGACGAGGCGATCCGACTCGATGAAGCCCTGCCCTGCCACCGGCACCTGTTCCACATACCGCCTGCGGACGGCGGCGCGTATACCGAATCCGCCTACTTCGCGGGCAACTCCCTGGGACTGCAGCCGAAGGCGGCCCGTGAGGAACTGCTGGAGGAACTCGACGACTGGACCCGGTTCGGTGTCGAGGGCCATCAGGACGCCGCCCGCCCCTGGCTGTCCTACCACGAGTTGCTGAGGGAGCCAGCCGCACGGCTGGTCGGGGCACGGCCCGAGGAGACCGTGGTCATGAACTCCCTGACGGTCAACCTCCACCTGCTCATGGTGTCCTTCTACCGCCCCCGCGGGGAGCGCGTCCGCCTGGTGATCGAGGACAAGGCCTTCCCCTCCGACAGTTACGCGGCGCGCAGCCACGTCCGTTTCCGCGGTCTGGACCCGGACACCGACGTGATCCGCCTGCAGCCCCGTCCCGGCGAGGACTGCCTGCGCACCGAGGACGTGGTCGACTTCCTGAAGCGGGAGGGCCACACCGTCGCCCTGCTGATGCTGGGCGGCGTCAACTACCTGACCG
>CBFHCJ010000052.1:0-18440 GCA_965654005.1 uncultured Streptomyces sp.
TCGACGACGCGACCTCGGCGGTGGACGCCCGCGTCGAGCACGAGATCCACGAGGCACTGGGGCAGGTCATGGAGGGCCGCACGACCCTGTTGATCGCCCACCGCCGCTCGACCCTCAACCTGGCCGACCGCATCGCCGTCCTCGACGGCGGCCGGCTCGCCGACATCGGCACGCACGAGGAGCTCCAGGAACGGTCCGCCCTTTACCGGCGCCTCCTCACCGACCCCGACGAGCTGGGCGGGGTCTCCCCGGGCCACGCCCTGCCTGGCTCCCCGCAGGAGGACACGACCGTCCGGGACGAGCTGGACGCCGAGTTCGACGCCGAGCGCGGGGTCACCCCGCATCTGTGGACCGGCGACCGCGAGCCCAAGGACCACGCGCTGACCGGGACCCCGGCCACCCCCGAACTCCTGGCCCAGGTCGAGAAGCTGCCACCGGCCACCGACATCCCCGGCGTCGACGAGGCCCGTGCGGTCCGGCCGGAGGAGTCGTACGGCCTGACCCGGCTGCTACGGGGCTTCGGCCTCCCCCTGCTCGTCAGTCTCGCCCTCGTCGCCGTCGACGCGGGCATGGGCCTGCTGCTGCCGATCCTGATCCGGCACGGCATCGACCAGGGCGTCTCCCGGACGGCCCTGGGCGCGGTCTGGGCCGCGTCCCTGCTCGCGCTGATCACCGTCCTCGTCCAGTGGGCGGCGCAGACGGGTGAGACCCGTATGACCGGTCGTACCGGCGAGCGCGTTCTCTACTCCCTGCGGCTGAAGATCTTCGCCCAGCTCCAGCGGCTCGGACTCGACTACTACGAGCGGGAGCTGACGGGCCGGATCATGACGCGGATGACGACCGACATCGACGCGCTGTCGACGTTCCTGCAGACCGGCCTCGTCACCGCGTTCGTCTCCGTCGTCACCTTCTTCGGCATCATGGTCGTGCTGCTGGTGATCGACATACAGCTCGCGCTCGTCGTCTTCGCCACGCTGCCGCCGCTGATCGTGGCGACCTTCTTCTTCCGCCGCGCGAGCGTGAAGGCGTACGAACTCGCCCGAGAGCGCGTGTCGGCGGTCAACGCGGACCTCCAGGAGTCGGTGTCCGGGCTGCGGATCCTGCAGGCCTTCCGGCGTGAGCGGGACGGCGGGCGGCGGTTCGCGGAGGGCAGCGACAGCTACCGCCAGGCGCGCATCCGCGGTCAGTGGCTGATATCCGTCTACTTCCCCTTCGTGCAGCTGCTGTCGTCGGTGGCCGCGGCGGTCGTCCTCGTCGTGGGCGCGCACCGGGTGGACGCCGGGACGCTGACGACGGGCGCGCTGGTCGCCTATCTCCTCTACATCGACCTGTTCTTCGCGCCGGTGCAGCAGCTGTCGCAGGTCTTCGACGGCTACCAGCAGGCCACGGTGTCGCTGGGCCGTATCCAGGAACTGCTCCGGGAGCCGACCACGACGAAAGCCGCCGACGAGCCGCTGGAGGTGCCCTCGCTGCGCGGCGAGGTCGCCTTCGAAAGCGTCGACTTCGCATACGGCGACGACGAAGAGGCGCTCAGCGACGTGGAACTGAAGATCCCCGCCGGGCAGACCGTCGCCTTCGTCGGTGAGACCGGGGCGGGCAAGTCGACCCTGGTGAAGCTCGTCGCCCGGTTCTACGACCCCACGCGTGGCCGGGTGCTGGTCGACGGCACCGATCTGCGGTCGCTGGACCTGACCTTGTACCGGCACCGGCTCGGCGTCGTCCCGCAGGAGGCGTACCTGTTCGCGGGGACCGTCCGGGACGCCATCGCGTACGGGCGTCCGGACGCGACCGACGCCGAGGTGGAGGCGGCGGCGCGGGCGGTCGGCGCGCACGACATGATCGCCACGCTGGACGGCGGCTATCTGCACGAGGTCGCCGAGCGAGGCCGCAATCTGTCCGCCGGGCAACGGCAGTTGATCGCCCTGGCCCGCGCGGAGCTGGTCGATCCCGACATCCTGCTGCTCGACGAGGCGACCGCCGCGCTCGACTTGGCCACCGAGGCCCAGGTCACCCAGGCGACGGACCGCCTTGCCGGCCGCCGCACCACGCTGGTCGTCGCCCACCGGCTGACGACGGCCGCCCGCGCGGACCGGATCGTGGTGATGGACCACGGCCGGGTCGCGGAGGACGGCACGCACGAGGAACTGCTGCAAAGGGGCGGTAGGTACGCGGAGTTGTGGCGGACGTTCGTCGGAGCGCCGGAGCGGGATCAGGAGGAGCCCGTCAGCTCTTCGGCCTGATGGAGGTTGCCCCGCATACGCAAAAATGCTCGCCTGGGCGCACCGGCGTGAGGCAACCATCCGGCATACGTCGTGCGTCCGTACATCAGTACGATATCGGTCGCGGGGAGGGACGACAGTGGACAGTGGTGCGATACGTCGGCGCTTGGCGGCGGGCCTGGCCGTGTTGACGGCGTCCGGGCTGCTGGCGGTGGCGAGCCCGGGGCACGCGGAGGCCGCCGACTACTGTTCCGGACGGAAGGTCCGTACGCTCTCCTTCTCCACCGGCTCAGTGCAGGTCTACAAGCGCGACGGCTATGTGTGCGTGGTGACCGTCGCCAAGAACGTCTCCGTCCGCAAGCCGATGTCGGTCAGCGTGCAGGCGCGCGGCAACCGCCCCGCCGTCGACAGCGGGCGCTACTTCCATTACGCCGGCCCGGTGACCGTCCACGCGGGGCACCGGTGCGTGTGGATCCGTGGATCGGTGGGGTCGGGGTCGGTCAGCTCGGGCTGGATCCTGTGCTGACGGGGTGTTGAACGGGTCGGCGCCGCGTCGGTGACTCCCTCGCCGCGTCCGGGCGTTGCCTATGGGGAGCGACAGGGAGTCAGACCCTCCGGGCGCAGCCCACCGGATTCGTGCCGCCCAGTTGGACGTACAGGGCCGTCGAGGAGGGGCACTGGGAGCGGCGCTTCACCGCTGATGTGACCTTGTACTCCGGTGCGTGCTTCCCCTTGCCGTCGCAGGCCGTTTCCCGGACCTCGTCCTTGCCCGCGCCATACACGCAGTCGCCCACGATCGTGCGTGGTCCGCCCCCGCCGCCGGGGTCGCCCGGGTGCGGCGGCTCCAGGTTCCGCATGCACGCGTACCCTCGCGGCACCGCGCCGTCCCCGGCCTCGCCCGCCGCCGGTTTCGACTCGCTGATGTGGAGGACGAAGTCCGTGGTCGCGGGGCACTCGGGACCCGTCGAGGGGGCGCCGTCGTACCGTGCGATCACCCGCGCCGCCGCCCGTTCGCTGGTGCACGGCACTTCCGTGAAGCTCGTCGTGCCGAAGGAACTGCACTCGTCGACCGCGAGGAACTCGGCCCCGTACCCGGACGGCTGCGTGGACGTGGCACCCCCGCTCGGCCGGTCCTGGACCGCGCCCGACAGCGTCTGGCACCCGGTGAGTACCCCCACCGCCAGCGCAGCCGTCAGCAGCGCACCCGGCACCGCTCGTGTCCCTCGCATCGCGAACCCCCCGGTCCACCCCCGTCCAGCGTGACCCGCTGCCACGGCCCACGCCAGGCGTGGTGAGTGCTTTGCGACACTTGGGGTCGGGGCGCGCGACCCTGGGCGTATCACTGGTACGACAGTCCGTACCCAAGGGGATACAGCACCTGTGTCGGATCGTCCGCCCGTGGCACCGGCACCGGCAGTCTCCCCCGCGGTCGCACGCGCCCCGCGATCACCCGCGCCGCCGCGCGCAGTTCGACGTCCGTCCAGGAATAGGCCGCCAAACAGGCTTTGGCATCCGGCAGTCGGGACACGTCGTAGGGGTTGCGGACCGCGATGGCGATCACCGGCCGCCCCGTGGCGATCAGCCGGCTCACCAGGGTCCGCTGGGAGCTCGTCGCGCTCACGTTGTACGTGCCCACGACCACCGCGTCCGCGTTCCCCGCCGCCGTGACCGCCCGCGTGATCGTCTCCGCCGACGGTTCCGTGCCGGTGGACAGCGCGGTCGCCGTGAAGCCCAGCTCGGTGAGGGCTTTCGCCAGCACGGTGGTGGGCGGTCCGTCGGTGCCGGTCGGTGACTCGGGGTCCGCGCCGACGACCAGTACCCGGGGATGTGTTCGGCGGGACAACGGCAGTAGGCCCCGATCGTTGACCAGCAGCGTGGTCGTGCGGTCCGCGATGCGGTCCGCCGCGCGCAGGTGCTCCGGGACACCGACGGCCAGGTCGACTTCGGCGTCGGTGACGTACGGCTGGTCGAGCAGCCCCAGCTTCGCCTTCAGCCGCAGGACGCGCAGCAGCGACTCGTCGAGCCGTGCCTCGGTCAGCTCCCCGCCGCGCACGGCGCCCAGCACCGCGTTCCACGCCACGGCCGGGGACGGCGGGTCGAGCAGCTGGTCGGCGCCGGCTTTCAGGGCGAGCACGGGTACGCGGTCGTCGCCGTACTTGTGCCGTACGCCCTCCATGGCCAGCGAGTCGGTCACCACGACCCCGTCATAGCCCAGTTCCTCGCGGAGGATGCCGGTGAGGACCGGGTGGGAGAGCGTCGCCGGGTCGCCGGAGTCGTCGAGCGCCGGGACCGTGATGTGCGCGGTCATGATCGCGTCGACCCCGGCGCGGATCGCCGCCCGGAAGGGCACCGCGTCGAGCTTCTCCCACCGTTCGCGGCTGTGCTTGATGACCGGGAAGCCGAAGTGGCTGTCGACGGCCGTGTCGCCATGGCCCGGGAAGTGCTTGGCGGTCGCCGCGACGCCTGCGGACTGATAGCCCTTCACCTCGGCCGCGACCAGCTCCGCCACCGCGTCCGGGTCCGCGCCGAAGGACCGTACGCCGATCACCGGGTTGGCCGGGTCGACGTTCACGTCGGCATCGGGCGAGTAGTTCTGGCGGATGCCGAGGGCGCGCAGTTCGGTGCCCGCGATACGGCCGAGCGTACGGGCGTCGGAGCGGGAACCGCCCGCCCGTCTCCCCCCACCACCCTTCTGACGAAGCGCTTCGCGCCCTTTTTCTCCTGCGCCGATGGCCATGGCGCCAGGGAAGAGGGTGGCGGGTCTGCCCACACGTGTCACGATCCCGTGCTCCTGGTCGGTGGCGATGAGCACGGGCAGTCCGCGGGGCTGTGCGAGGGACGCCTTCTGGATGCCGTTCGAGAGGTCCGCGATCTGGTGCGGGGTACGGGTGTTGTGCGACCGGGTGAAGTAGACGATGCCGCCGACGCGGTACTCGGCGATCAGCTCGGCGGCCGTCCGTACGCCGATCTCCTTGAGGTTGGCGTCGATGTCGGCCTGGTCGGGGTCGGTGGCCGAGTGGCCGTGGACACGCATCACGAAGAGCTGGCCGACCTTCTCCTCGAGCGTCATACGGGCGATGAGGCCGCGGAGCCGCTCGTCGTCGTGCCCGGTGCCGCGGGCGGTGCCCGGCGTGAGGCCGAGGGCCGCGGTCAGGCCCGCGGTGGCGGCGAGAACCGTACGTCTGGACGGGGTCGGGGTGCTTCCCGGGCCGGAGTCGTGCACGAGGGCACAGTAACCGGCGAGGGGCCGCCATCGGCGCTGTTGGAGGGGGGCGCGCCGATGGCGGTGTGCTGCCGGCCGCGTGCGGCGGAGAGGGTGGTCAGCGATCGCAGCCAGCAGCGAGGGCCGACACCGCGGCGCGGAGACTCATCCGGCAACGTGCGGATTGGACGAGTGGGGACGGGGGCAGGTTCCCGGATTCGGCCCACTCCAGGAAATCGGTACGCCTGATGCCGAAGTGCTGCTGTGGGGGGCCTGTGTCCTCTCCACTTCTCGCTCCTGGTCCCGGTCTTCGGCATGTCGTCCGCGGCGCTGTTCCTGGGCGAGCCGGGGGGCCCGCTGCGCTGGGGCGCGACGGCGCCGCTGGTGGGCGGGGTGGCGCTGACGTCCCTGGCACCGGCGAAGGTCCAGTCGGCGGACGGCTCAGCGCGCGAGCCGGTGAGGGAGCCAGCATGAGCCCATGCCCGTAGTCGACATCCCCGGTTCCAAGTCCATCACCGCCCGCGCCCTCTTCCTCGCGGCGGCGGCCGACGGCGTCACCACGCTCCAGCGCCCTCTCCACTCGGACGACACCGAGGGCTTCGCCGAGGGGCTGCGCACGCTCGGTTACCGCGTCGGCCGCACCCGCGAAGCGTGGCACGTCGACGGCCGCCCGGAGGGCCCGGCGGCCACCGACGCGGACGTGTACTGCCGGGACGGCGCAACGACGGCCCGATTCCTGCCGACCCTGGCCGCCGCCGGCCACGGCACCTACCGCTTCGACGCGTCCGCCCAGATGCGGCGCCGCCCCCTGGGCCCGCTGACCCGCGCGCTGCGCGACCTGGGCGTGGACCTGCGCCACGAGGAGGCGGAGGGGCACCACCCGCTGCGGATCGAGGCGACCGGGGTGGAGGGCGGCGAAGTGGTCCTGAACGCGGGCCAGTCGTCGCAGTACCTGACGGCACTGCTGTTGCTCGGCCCCCTGACGCGCACCGGCCTGCGGATCAGGGTGACACAGCTGGTCTCGGCGCCGTACGTCGACATCACGATCGCGATGATGCGGGCGTTCGGGGCCGAGGTGAGCCGCGAGGAGGACGATTTCGTGGTCCCGCCGGGCGGCTACCGCGCCACGACCTACGCGATCGAGCCGGACGCCTCCACCGCGAGCTACTTCTTCGCCGCGGCGGCGGTGACGGGCGGCGAGGTGACGGTCCCCGGGCTGGGCGAGGGCGCGCTGCAGGGGGACCTCGGCTTCGTGGACGTACTGCGGCGGATGGGCGCGGAGGTGGTGACCGGCGCGGACCGCACGACGGTCAGGGGGACCGGTGAGTTGCGGGGTCTGACGGTCAACATGCGGGACATCTCGGACACGATGCCGACCCTGGCGGCCATCGCCCCCTTCGCCTCCGGCCCGGTCCGCATCGAGGACGTGGCGAACACCCGGGTGAAGGAGTGCGACCGCCTGGAGGCCTGCGCTGAGAACCTGCGGCGGCTGGGGGTGGAGGTGGCCACGGGCCCGGACTGGATAGAGATCCGGCCGGGCGCGCCGGAGAGCGGCGCGGAGATCAAGACGTACGGCGACCACCGCATCGTCATGTCCTTCGCGGTCACCGGACTCCGGGTACCGGGCATCTCGTTCGACGACCCCGGGTGCGTACGGAAGACGTTCCCGGGGTTCCATGAGGTGTTCGGGGAGTTGCGGGAGGCGTTGGGCTAGGGGCCGGTCGGGTCAGGGCGTTCGGTCTGCCGGTCGGTCAGGCCACTACGACAGCGGCAAGACCCGCTGCCCCGGATGCGAACGAGCAACCCCAGGTGAACAGGAGGGCTGCCCGGACCCATCCTGGGCAGTTCGGGTGTGCGCGGAGGAATGCCCGGCCGTAACAGACCAGGGGAAGGGCCAACGCCGCGAGCCAGCCTCCGGCCAGGCACAAGCACGACCAGCCGAGCGCGTAGTTCGGCCGCGCGGTGTAGTACGTGCCCGCGTCGGCCCGGGTGACGGGTATGCGCGTGCCGAGCCGATGGCCGTCGGCTTCGTCTTGAAGCGTGGCGTCGTAGTCGGTCGTTCTTCCGTCAGTCGATCGGAAGATGCCGTGCCAGATCGTGTAAGGGCTTCGTCCGTTGATCGGGACGCTTTCGGCGGCGAGCACCTGGAACGTTCCCTGGGTCCCGGCAAGTCGGGTGGCGTAGGCGAAGGCGCGGCCTCCGGAGACGAGGCACGCCACACCGAGGACCAGCAACAACGCGCCGGCCACGCGGACTTTGACCCGCGAGCCACCGGTACGGTCACTGCGTCGTCCGTCCCGCTTGCCCTCGACACGGTCGACACTGCGCGAGCGTCTCGGCGTCCCCACCATCGACTCCTCTTCGCCGTGGGCTGCTTGACGTGACCACAGTAGGAACTGAGGGATGGGGCGAATCCCGCCATATCGGGCCCATGGGTCGGGCGTATGCCGAACCCATACGGTCGTTTGGTCGGGGTCTGGTCATCCCTTGACCGCGCGATGACCAGGAAATCCCCCAGGATCTGAATGCCCGCGGCCTCGAACTCGGCGGCCACGGCCGTCCGTTCGCCGAGGACGATGCCGGGGTGCACCGGCTCCTCCGGGTGTGCGCACCGCCCCCTACGCCCGCGGCGCCCCCGTCGACCCCCGCACCATCAACTCCCCGCGTACCGTGGCGATCCCGCCCGGCGGCGGTTCCTCGCGGGCCATGGCGATCCGGCCCGCCCGGGCGCCCGCCTCCGCGAGTGGGAGGCGGACCGTCGTGAGTGCCGGTACGGCGTCGATCGCGAACGGGAGGTCGTCGAAGCCGGCGACCGAGACGTCGTCGGGGATGCGCAGACCCGATTCCCGCAGGGCCGCGCACGCGCCCAGCGCCACCGTGTCGTTCGCCGCCACGATCGCCGTCAGTGACGACTCGCGCCGCAGTAGTTCGAGCGTCGCTTCGTAGCCGGAGCGGCGGTCGTAGCGGCCGTGCACCGTCAGCCGTGGGTCGTCCTCGACTCCCGCGGCGGCCAGTGCCGCCCGGTGTCCCTCCAGTCGGTGCCGTGTCGTCGTGCGCTCCTTTGGGCCCGCGATGTACCCGAGCCGCCGGTGCCCGAGCCCGATCAGGTGCTCGGTGAGCCGCTGCCCGCCGTCGCGGTTGTCGAAGGTCAGCGCGATCGCCTCCGGGGCGGGCGGCCGTCCGCACAGGACCACCCGGGTTCCCGCCTCCGAGAGCTTCCGCAGTTTCGCGCCGACGGCCTCCACGTGCGCGGCGTCCTCCACCGCGCCACCGGTCAGCACCACAGCGGCCGCCCGCTGCCGCTGCAGCAGTGTCAGATACGTCAGCTCCCGCTCCGGCGAGCCGCCCGTGTTGCAGACCACGGCGAGCCGTTCGCCGCCGGCCCGGCCTCCCGGGCCCCCGATCTCCGACTGGATCGCGCTCGCCATGATTCCGAAGAACGGGTCGGCGATGTCGTTCACCAGGATCCCGACCAGGTCGGAGGTGGCCGCCGCGAGCGCGCTGGCCGGGCCGTTGAGGACGTAGTCCAGCTCGTCCACGGCGCGCAGCACCCGCTCCCGGGTTGACGCCGCCACGGGGTAGTTCCCGTTCAGCACACGCGACACGGTGGCGGGCGACACCTGCGCGCGCGCCGCCACGTCCGCCAGGGTCACCGTCATCGTCGTCGTCCTCCGGTCGCGCGTTTCGTCGTACTCAACAGTCGTGCTGGTCGTGCTCGTCGTGCTGGTCGTGCTGGTCGTGCTCGTGCTCAGGACAGGGAGATCCGTGTGCGGGTCCACGTCCCCACACGTCTGCCGAGCTCCGTCTACAGCTCTCCGGACACCCGTGTACAGGCCCGCGGTTCCCCCGTGTTCGACGGACCGTACAGCTTCACCGCGTCGTATCCGCCATGTCACATCGTGTGACGTCGTATGCGGACACGTCCAAAGTCGTCGCCCATGCGGTCTTGTCCGAGCCGCCGCACAGAGGCTAGCGTCTTGCGGTGCAGAAAGCGCTTGCTGTCACGCTCGGACCGAAGGGCGTACGAGGCGCCCGGACGCGTACGAAGGGAACGACGTGACAGGCGAGGGGAACGACGTGACACGCAGGACGGTGCGTATCGCCATGAACGGCGTGACGGGACGCATGGGGTACCGTCAGCACCTCGTCCGCTCCATCCTGGCCATCCGCGAGCAGGGCGGTCTCGACCTGGGCGACGGCACCGTGCTGTGGCCCGAGCCGGTCCTCGTCGGTCGCCGCGAGCACGCCCTGAAGGAGCTCGCCGAGCGGCACGGACTCGACCACTGGTCGACGGACGTGGACGCGGTCCTCGCCGACCCGGCCGTCGATGTCTACTTCGACGCGCAGGTCACCTCCGCCCGCGAGGAGTCGATCAAGAAGGCGATCGCGGCGGGCAAGCACGTCTACACCGAGAAGCCCACCGCGACGGGCCTGGAGGGCGCCCTGGAGCTCGCCCGCCTCGCACGCGAGAAGGGCATCAAGCACGGCGTCGTCCAGGACAAGATCTTCCTGCCCGGCCTGCTCAAACTGAAGCGGCTCATCGACGGCGGCTTCTTCGGCCGGATCCTGTCCATCCGCGGCGAGTTCGGCTACTGGGTCTTCGAGGGCGACTGGCAGCCCGCCCAGCGCCCCTCCTGGAACTATCGCGCCGAGGACGGCGGCGGCATCGTCGTCGACATGTTCCCGCACTGGGAGTACGTGCTCCACGAGCTGTTCGGCCGCGTGAAGTCCGTGCAGGCGCTGGTCACCACCCACATCCCGCAGCGCTGGAACGAGAACGACAAACCCTATGACGCGAGCGCCGACGACGCCGCCTACGGCATCTTCGAACTCGAAGGCGGGGCCATCGCCCAGATCAACTCCTCCTGGGCGGTCAGGGTCAACCGGGACGAGCTCGTCGAGTTCCAGGTGGACGGCACCGAGGGCTCGGCCGTCGCCGGGCTGCGCAAGTGCCGAGCCCAGCACCGCTCCGCCACCCCCAAGCCCGTCTGGAACCCGGACATCCCCGCCACCGAGGTCTTCCGCGACCAGTGGCAGGAGGTCCCGGACAACGCCGAGTTCGACAACGGTTTCAAGGCGCAGTGGGAGCTGTTCCTCAAGCACGTCCACACCGACGCCCCCTACCACTGGGACCTGCCGGCCGGCGCCCGTGGCGTCCAACTCGCCGAACTGGGCCTGAAGTCCTCGGCCGAGGGCCGCCGTATCGACGTACCGGAGATCTCCCTGTGACCATCCGACTCCCGGACGCCGACGGGCGGTTGAGGGCGTACGAGCCGCGCCGCGAGCCCCTCGCCCTCTCCGCCGGCACCCCCTTCACCTCCCGTACGGTCTTCTCGGCGGCGCACGTCGTCGCCGACCCTTACGCGGACGTGTCCCCCGACTCGCCCGCCGCCGTCGACTGGGACGCGACGCTCGCCTTCCGCCGCCACCTGTGGTCGCACGGGCTCGGTGTCGCGGAGGCCATGGACACCGCCCAGCGCGGGATGGGCCTGGACTGGGCGGGCGCGGCGGAGCTGATCCGCCGCAGCTCCGCCGAGGCCAAGTCGGTCGGCGGCCGTATCGCCTGCGGCGTCGGCACCGACCAGATCTCCTCCGGTTCCCCAGAGGAGATCCGCGACGCGTACGAGGAACAGCTCGCCGTGGTCGAGGAGGCGGGCGCGCGGACGATCCTCATGGCGTCGCGCGCGCTGGCCGCCACGGCCGAGGGCCCCGAGGACTACCTGGAGATCTACGGCCACCTGCTGCGCCAGGCCTCCGACCCGGTGATCCTGCACTGGCTCGGCCCGATGTTCGACCCGGCGCTCGAGGGCTACTGGGGTTCCAACGACCTCGACGCGGCCACGGACGTGTTCCTGGACGTCATCGCCGCGCACCCGGACAAGGTCGACGGCGTCAAGATCTCGCTGCTCGACGCACAGCGGGAGATCGACGTGCGCCGCCGCCTCCCGCAGGGAGTGCGCTGCTACACGGGCGACGACTTCGACTACCCCGAGCTGATCGCGGGCGACGAGCAGGGCTTCAGCCACGCGCTGCTCGGCATCTTCGACCCGCTGGGCCCGCTGGCGGCGCAGGCCGTACGGGTGCTGGACGCGGGAGACGTGAAGGGCTTCCGTGAGCTCCTCGACCCGACGGTGGAGCTGTCCCGCCACCTCTTCCAGGCACCGACCCGCTTCTACAAGACCGGCGTGGTCTTCCTGGCCTGGCTCGCCGGCCACCAGGAGCACTTCACGATGGTGGGCGGCCTGCAGTCGGCACGTTCGCTGCCGCACTTCGCGAAGGCGTACGAACTCGCCGACGGCCTCGGCCTGTTCCCGAACCCGGAACTGGCGGGGGAGCGGATGAAGACGCTGCTGTCCCTGTACGGAGTGGGCCGATGAGCGGCATGGCACCTGAGCGTTTCTCCATCAACCAGATGACGGTGAGGCAGCTGAGCATGCCCGAACTGGTCGACGCCTGCCTGGAGTCGGGCGTACGGGGCGTCGGCCTGTGGCGGGAGCCCGTCCGGTCGTACGGCCTGGAGGCGACGGCCAAGCTGGTCCGTGACGCCGGGCCGGCGGTGACGACGCTGTGCCGGGGCGGCTTCTTCACGGCGATCGACCCGAAGGAGCGGGCGCGCGCCCTCGACGACAACCGCCGGGCGGTCGACGAGGCGGCCACGCTGGGCACGGACACGCTGGTGCTGGTGTCGGGCGGGCTGCCGTCCGGCTCCAAGGACCTGCGCGGCGCGCGCGAGCGGATCGCCGACGCGCTGGGGGAACTGGGTCCGTACGCGGCCGAGCGGGGGGTGAAGCTGGCCATCGAACCGCTCCACCCGATGTACGCCTCGGACCGCTGCGTGGTCTCCACCCTGGCCCAGGCACTGGACCTCGCCGAGCGCTTCCCGGCCGAACAGGTGGGCGTCACGGTCGACACGTACCACATCTGGTGGGACGACACGGCTCCCGAGCAGATCGCCCGCGCGGGTGCCGGCGGCCGTATCCACACCTTCCAGCTCGCCGACTGGACCACCCCGCTGCCGGAGGGCGTCCTCAACGGCCGCGGCCAGATCGGCGACGGGGCGATCGACATGCGGGAGTGGAAGGGGTACGTGGAGGCCGCGGGCTACACCGGACCCATCGAGGTCGAGCTGTTCAACGACGGGCTGTGGGCGCGGGACGGCAGAGAGGTCCTCGCGGAGACGGTGGAACGGTTCGTGGAGCACGTGACCGGGTGACGGGGTGGAGGGCGCCTCACGGCGGAAGCAGCGTCCCCAGCGGTCCCAGGTCGATGTTGAGGTCGGCCATGGTGAGGCCGTAGTGGTCGCACAGTTCGGCCATCCGGTCGTGCAGGAGCATCAGGGTCAGACCGAGCCGTTCCTCCTGCTCCTCGGTCAGGTCGCCCTCGTCCACCCGGTGCAGCGCCTGTCGCTCCATCAGCTGGCGCAGCAGCTCGACGACGGTCAGGACCAGTTTGACGAGGTCCCGTTCCACCGTGTCCGGGTCGGCCCGCAGCCGACGCGCGGCGCCGCGGCCCCGGTCGGGCGGCGGGGCGACCTCGTCGGGCCGGGCGGGCAGCAGCGAGAACGCCCGGCTCGCGGCCTCGGCCACCTCCCGAAGCCGGTCGGCGGACGGACCGTCAGCCGGGCTCGTCACCCTGACCGCCGTGCTCCGTGAGCGCCGCCCGCCCATGGGGGTACCCCCCGCTCGAGCGGAGCCGAGAGCTCGCGGGAGGAATGAACGTCGCCCACTGGTCGTCCAGCTGCTCCCGGACGGAGACGATCACCGCACGCAGCGAGATCCGCAGCAGGTCGATGTCCGCGATGGACAGCACGAGATCGCCGGTGAGCACCACACCGCCGCTCAGCAGCCGGTCCAGCAGATCGATCAGCGCCACCTGCGGCCGGCCGGCCGGCCGGTCGTCATACGCGTCGTACCCGCTCACCGCCGCCCGGCCTCCTCCTGCTGCTCATCGGGCGCGAGGGGCGCGGTGAAGGAGTACGGCGCCCAGGGGCCCGTGACGTCCACACGGACCCCGGGCAGTCCATCCGCGGCGTGCAGCATCCGGCTGCGGAACTCCTCGGCCAGACGGCGGGGGACCAGATAGGCGTCGTTGGCGACGTTCTCGCCCGGCACCTGGGCCAGGCCGCTCTGTTGCGGCCGGTGCCTGGTGCGCTCCACCGCCAGGCCGCGGGCCCGCTCCTCCGTCCGCCGAACGGCCTCATCGGCGAGCTGCCATGCGTCCTCACGCGCCTGCCGCTGATGCCTGCGGCTGCGCAGATACGCGCGTCCGGGGTTCGTCTCGTCCGCCGGACCGCCTGCGGTCGCCGGAGCGGGCGGGGAGGGGGGCGGTCCCTCGGCGTACACCTTCACGCCCCATTCCACGTGGTCGGCGAGCCGGTCGAGCAGCGTGGTGAAGGCGGCCTCCCGCTCGCCCAGCATCTCCCGGACCCTGTCCGGGTCGAGGTACACGGTGGCCAGCCGCAGCGGGAGGACCGTGGTGTGCGCGGCCAGGATCTCGATGACCAAGTGGTGTGCCCTGGCCGTCGCCTCCAGCCACCGCAGGTCCTCCAGACGTACCTTCAGAGCCGCCTCCGAGAACTCCTCCGGAGGTACCGGGCTGACCGCGGCGGCCACCGCGCCCGAACGGACCAGGGTGACGGGCGCGTCCGCGACTCCCCGGACACCGGCGAGCGCCGTCCGCTCCAGTTCCACGGCGGACGACGATCCCACCACGGCGTACGCGTAGCACAGCTGCTCGTCCACCGGTCTCAGCTCCGGTCCTCGTCGTCCACGTCGTCCTCGTCGTTCTTGGAGGAGGCGGGCTCGGCTTTGCGGCGCTTGCGGCGGGGCTCGGCCGGCGCCTCACGCGGCTCTCGTCTGTCCCGTTGCTCCTGCTCGATCCCACGGTCCTCACGCGACCGGCGACGGCCGCCGGACTCGCTCCCGGACAGCTCCCGCGGGGACTCGGCGAGCTGCCTGCGCAGATCCTCCACTTCGGTGCGCAGCCGCTCGTTCTGCTCCTGAAGGCTCTGCCGCCCGTCGGCCCGGGAGGAGAGGGCCGGATCGCGCTCCCACCAGTCGATGCCGATCTCCCTGGCCTTGTCGACGGACGCCACCAGGAGCCGGAGCTTGATGGTGAGCAGTTCGATGTCGAGCAGGTTGATCTTGATGTCACCGACGATGACGATGCCCTTGTCGAGCACGCGTTCAAGGATGTCGGCCAGGTTCGATCCGCTCTCCTGACCGTACGGGGAGAAGGCCCGCGATGACGTGGGGACGGGGGGATGGGACTGGCTCACGGCACACTCGACCTCGTTCAGTCGCGCTCTTGACGTTCGTCCTCGTCCTCTTCTTCCTCTTCCTCCTCGTCACCGTCCTCTTCGTCCTCGGGCTCCTCTTCGTCCTCTTCCTCGTCCTCGTCGCCTTCCTCGGGCTCCTCCTCGAGTTCCTCTTCCGCTTCCTCTTCCTCGTCTTCGGGGTAGCGCTCCTCGTCCTCGCCCCTGGCCCGCGACTTCTCCTCGCGGTCCTCCTCGGCCTCCTCCGGCCCGCGGACCACCTCGCCGTCGCGGATCTCGCCGCGCCAGGCCCCGGTGGCCTCCCCGCGCTCCATGATGAACGCGCGGTAGAGCTTCAGATCGAGCCGGGCACGGCGGCCCTGGGCCCGCCAAAGGCTCCCGACCCTCTCGACGACGCCCTTGGGGAAGTACTGCAGGACGAGCAGCACCTTGGTGAGGTTGTCCCCGAGCGGGTGGAAGCTGACGACGCCCTTCGTGGTGCCCTTGGGCCCCTCGGCGTTCCAGGCGATCCGCTCGTCGGGCACCTGCTCCGTGACGATGCCCCGCCAGCGGCGGCGGGACTTGGCGACCTTCACCTGCCACTGGGACGAGATCTCGTCGTCCTGCTTGACGTTCTCGACGCCCTTGGTGAACCGGTCGAACTCCGTGAACTGCGTCCACTGGTCGTAGGCATCGCGCACGGGCACGCCCACATTGATGTCCTCGATGATCATCAGGCCCTTGGCCACACCGCTGGGGCGCTTCTCGCGCCGCCCCTGCGCCGTTTCCGTCAGCGTGTCCTTGGCATGGAACACGGTGTCCTTGGCATGCGACACGACCGAGGTCAGCACATCCCCCGCGGGTGCGCGCGCAAGGAGCTTCTTGCCGGCCTTGAACGCCACGCCGGTCAGCGCGCCCGGGCCGATGCGCGTCTCGGCGAGGCGGCTCGCCCCCTCACCCAGCCGCTGTCCGAAGTTCTCCAGCATCAACTCGAGCCGGGCCTCCATGTAGTTGCCCAGTTCGTCCTTGAGCCGGTTCGCGACAGGGCTCTGCCGTACCTGCTCGGTGACCTTGGTGAGGGTCCCCTCAGTCATCGTCCGGCCTCCTCGATCGTGCGGAACCGCTCTTCGAACGGCCCTGGGCAGCCGTCTTCCTGGCCGTCGACCGCCCCTTGCGCGGCTCGCCCTCCTTGTCCGATCCGCCGTGCTGCGCCCTCTTCTCGCGCCCTCGGCTCTGGCGCCCCTCGCTGCGGCGCCCCTCGTCCTCGCTCTCTGCCTCGTCTTCTTCCTCGTCGTCCTGCTTCGTCTCCCCCTCGGCTTCGCCCCGCTTGCGCTTGCCGTCGGGGTGTGCCTTCTCGTGCAGTCCCTCAGTGCGTTCGTGGATGGCGTCCGCCAGGCTCTCGGCCTTCGCCGCCAGCACGGTGGTAGCCGCGGCCTTGCCCGCGCCCGCCAGTTCGGAGCGCACCTCCTGGCTGACGTTGCCGAGGATCGGGGACTCCTCGAGAAGCTTGCCGAGGTGTCCCGGCTTGACCCGCGATCCGGCCAGCATCGCGCCCAGGCTCATGGCGAGCTTGGCCTTCTTCGTCCGGCCCAGCACATAACCGGCCAGGACAGCCGCGCCGATCTTGGCGTTGCTCATGATTCCGTCTTCTTTCCTTGCCCACGCTTGCCCACGGCTCACATCCCGCTCTGCCCGGCGCGCCGCAGCTGATACGCCCTGATCTCCTGCAGGCGCTGGAGCAACTCGTCCTCGCGCCGGGTGAACTCCTCCTCGTCGATACGGCCCTGGTTCCGCGCCCGCTCCAGGTTCACGAGCTCTTCCTGTACGGGCGCGGGATCGTAGTACTTGTCCTCGGCGGCACGCACGACCTTGTCGAGTACCCAGCCGATGCCTCGCACGGGTGCGAGCGGCAGCGTCAGGATCCCGGTGACCAGTCCCACACCGCCTCCTTGTCAGTGCCGTGTCAGTTCCGTCCGGTGTCCGGATGGGTCAGGGTCAGTGCCGTCCGGACGCGTCAGGTGAAGCTGTACGGCGGCAGCGGCCCCCGTATTCGCAGCTCGACGTCCTTCCCCAGGCTCTCGGCCAGTTCCTGACCGGTGCCGGCGAACTCCTCGACCCGCTCGCCGTCCACCAGGAAGGACGCGTTGACGAAGTACAGTTGGGACGGTTCGCCCAACCTCTCCGACAGGGCGAGCGGCCGCAGTGCGGCGAGCAGATCGGCGGCGAGCGCCTGTTGGCGGTTCTCCACCTCCTGGGCCACGAGCTGGCCGAGCGCCAGTCGGTCCTCATACGCCCCGCCGCCGCCACGGGTCGCCTCGTTCAGCGTCCGGATCTGTTCGTTCTCCTCGAGGACGGTGAGCAGCAGCGCATCCTCGTCGTGGACGCCCTTGACGTTGAACTCCACCCGACCGGTGAGCTCGTCGAGGCGCTGGGAGAACTGCTCGGCTCTCTGTTCCAGCACGGCGCGTACGGCATCATCGTCCTGGGCCACGAACCCGAAGCTCAGGGGCAGGATGGTGTCCTCGGCCCACAGGCGATCCTGGACCGCCTGATGCGCCTCCAGGTCGCGGCGGGCGACCGAAAGGTCCTCCGGGGACTCACTGACGACGGCGCACAGCGAGCCGCTGCATACGGCGCGCAACTCGCCGGGCGACGCGCCCACGCCCTTGATGCCGTTCAGGTCCAGCGGATGCGAGTCCTTGGTGATCGCGTACACGTACACGGACACGACTCACTCACTCCTCCCGGTCCTTCGAGGAACGGCGGCTCGAGCCGCGTTCGACGTGCTCGTGCTCCCTGTCGCGTTGCCCCTTCTGGAGCGAATCGGTGAACGCCTCGACCGCCCCGGTCAGCGCACCTTTGGCTTTGCCCTTGGCGCCACCCTCCTCGACGCTCTGGACGATGTCCGGCAGCGTTGCGGGCGCCTTGCGCCCCGCCTCCAGATCCAGCCGGTTGCAGGCCTCGGCGAAGCGCAGATAGGTGTCCACGCTGGCCACGACCACGCGTGCGTCGATCTTCGCTATCTCGATTCCTATGAGGGACACCCGTACGAACGCGTCGATGACCAGGCCCCGGTCCAGGAGCAGTTCCACCACGTCGTAAAGAAGGTTGTCGCCCCCACCACCGGGCCGGGCCACGGCCCCGCCGCCGCCCTGCGGCACCACAGTCACGATATTTTCCCTTCGAGCGAAGGGGACCACGTTTCGGTCAGCGGCCCTCTCTGTCGATCTGTGCGCGGGTGTAGCGGCGTCCGCGTTCGTACGACATCAGCCTGCCCGCGGGATCCAGAACGACCTGGTAGCTGGCCATCACACTGCTCGTCTGCGGGACGCGCTCCAGCTCCAAGACCTCGACCTCGGCCACCCAGCCGGCATCGGTCGGTTTGAGCGACGAGACGGACTCGGGGGGCCGTCCCAGCAGCTCGGTGAGCTGTGCGGCCGCGCTCCGCAGGGCCTCGGTTGCCGATACCCTCTCCGGGCCGGGAGACGCCTCCTGCGACGAGTGACGTGCCTTCTTCGGCTCACGGTCGTTCGTGATCATTCACCTTCTAGCTCTGTTTCCATCATCGGCCTCCGCCGCAGACCACGCCAGCGGCCGATCGTCTCTGGCGGGTACCCCCGTCCCACGGCTGTACCGGGATTCCGGAAAGAATTTTCCAGACGGACCGCTCAACCCTTCCTCCACTCCGTGTGTCGTACTTGGCGTCAGAACTTCTGGAGGGGGATCTGAGGGATCGCAGGGGTTCTGATGCGGAGGGGAACGCCGA
>CBFHCJ010000053.1:0-17971 GCA_965654005.1 uncultured Streptomyces sp.
TCCGTGCCGGTCCGTAGGCTGATCAGCATGGACGATGAGCAGCTGCGTCAGGTCCGGATCACCGCCGACCAGGCCGCCGGCACGGTGGTCCTCGACGGCCGCGACATCTCGACCGAGGTGAACGGGTATCAGCTGAGCCAGCGGGCGGGGCTGCCCGCAGTGCTGGTGCTGTACCTGTCCCCGCTGGCGAAGGACGACTTCGAGGGCCTGGCCCACGTGGTCGTAGGCGAGGCGCCGGACCCGGGCCCCGCCGCCGCGGCGTTCCTCGGCGCCATCGATGCGGGCGAGCTGGAGCGGCAGGTGCTGGCCCGCCACGATCTGATGGACGGCGGCCCGCACGAGCTGACACGGGCCATGCTGCAACTCCTACAGGAGTGGGCGCAGGGCAAGTTCGAGCCGGAGGTGGCCGATGCCGTCACCCGGTAACCCGCACCCCAACGCCCACCCGCGGGCAGGTGCGTACAGCAACGCCGCCGAGATCGCCGCCGCCTTGGAGGGGCGCGCCGCGCGGGTGCTGCCGCAGGCGCTGTCGCTGGTGCGGCACTACGCGATGCTGCTGGAGACCCAGGTCAAGGCGAACGCCTCGGGCAGGCCGGGCCCGAACGTGATCACGGGTGACTACCGGCGTTCGTGGACGCACGAGGTGCACGTGTCCGATGGTGTGGTGTCCGGCACGGTCGGCACGAACAAGCCGCAGGCGCGGCGCCTGGAGTACGGGTTCGTGGGCGCGGACAGCCTGGGCCGCGTCTACGACCAGCCGCCCTATGCCCACGTCGGCCCGGCCGTCGCGACGATCGAGCCCCTGTTCGTGCAGGCGTTGGGCCAGATCGCCGATGGGGGGCTGGCGTGAGCAGCACCCTCGAGGAGGACCTGCAGCGCGCCGTCGCCGGCGTGATGCACGCCCATGGCTTCGGCCTGGTGTCGCGGCTGGTGTTCGTGGTGGAACTCATCGCCGAGGACAGCGGAGAGCTGGGCCTGCTACGCGGGTCCACCCCCGCCGACATGCCGGTGTGGGACGAGCTGGGGATGCACCAGTACGCGCTCGCCGACATTCAAGCGGTCGTCACCGCGGCCAGGGTCGCGGACAGTGAGGAGGAGTAGATGACCGTATCGGGGCGGCAGGTGGCACTCGCCGTGCAGTCGATGCTGCAGACCATCACGGGCCGCTCGTGCGGGTACGGCACCGCGCCCACCACGGCGTCCCAGCCGACCGGCAACGCGATCCCGTACAGCGTGCTGTACGGGCTGGGGCAGGCTGCCGGTTTCGGCCCGCCGTTCGGGGACGCCGACGCGGACGCCCGTGTCCTGCTGCAGGTCTCCTCGGTGGGCACGACGGAGGAGCAGGCGACGCTGCACGCCGACAAGGTACGCGCGGCGTTCCTGGCGCGCGTGGCGGGCAGCGGCCTGTTCCTCAGCCCGATCAACGTGGTCGGTGCGACGGTCATCGGCCGCGAGCTGGACGCAGATGAGGGGACCACGGTCGCCTCCTCCATCTACACTTACGTGCAGCGTTTCGCCCTGAGGGTGTCCGTACCGAACACCTGACGAGGGGCTCAACGCACCTCACCGCGGAGGCCCATCACGCGGACGCTCGGCCACACGGCTCGGGCTGACCCCCTGGCTCGCAGATGCGACCTGTTGGGGACGGGCCTCCGCCGTTCGCCGGGGGTTGGGGTCCCCGGAGAGCGAGATCCCTTTGACGACGCAGCAGCGGTTCATGCGCCGCGGCATCACGAAGTTCTTCTTTCTCAAGACGATCGCTGATCCGGGCAACGTGCCGGTGCGCACGGAGCTGACGGGCTCGAACGCGACCGACCTGTCCGGTGCGATCTCTGACATCGCCGGCTGGTCCCTGGCCAACTCGCCGATCGACACGCCTGACATGGGCTCGACCCTCACCACGAGCATCCCGGGCGAGGACAAGGCCGACTCCTCCACCCTCACCTTCTACGAGGACCAGGCCGCAGAGACCGTAGAGACGCTGCTGGCGAAGGGCGTCACCGGGTTCATCGTCATCATGCGCAAGGGCGACATCCCGGCCAGCAAGTCGATGGACGTCTTCCCGGTGCGCGTCGCGGGCCGCGCCCCCGCCTACACCGCCGGAAACGACCCGGCGAAGTTCACCGTCACCTTCGCCATCTCGGGCCAGCCGAACCTGGACGAGCCTGTCCCGGCTGCCAACTGACTGAGGGGGATGCCGTATGACCACTCGAAGCAAAGCTCGGCCGCCGGCTGCCGCTGTCGCCAAGGACGCGCACTGGGCTGCGAAAATGGCCAGGCTGCGCGCCCGGAAGCTGCCCGAGTCCACCCTGTCGATCTGCGACGACGAGGACGCGAAGACGGCCGTGACCGATGCGGCGCTGGAGCTGGCCAAGGCCCGCGCCGCAGCCCTCGCCGAATGCGTCGAGCAGCGCATCCGCGAGGACCAGCGGGACGCCTGGGTGGCGTCCAACCCGGAGGTGGTGATCGCCGATGCCGCCCTGACCCGGGCTCAGGATGCGCTGGCGGAGACGACGGTGACTCTCACCTTCCGGGCGCTGCCACGCCCGGTGTGGGAGCAGCTGCTGCGTGACCACGCGCCGACCGAGGCGCAGGCCGACAAGGGCATGGAGTACAACGTCGACACGTTCCCCGCCGCTCTGATCTCCGTCTGCCACGTCGAACGCGACGAGACGGGTGCCGAGGTGGACGGCATGAGCGTCGCCGACGCGCAGGAGCTGCTGGACGCATGGCCGGACGCGGAGGCGAAGGCCCTGTTCACGGGAGCTCTCGTCGTCAACCAGACGCTGCGTGCGGACCTGGGAAAAGGCTGATCTCTGACCCGGCGTTCCGCGCCGAGATGGAGCTGTGCCACACCTATGGAATACCGCACAGCCAGTTCGCGGGGGCCGGGGACGGCCGCTGGACGGCGCTGGACCGGGCGAAGGCCCTGACGTGGCTGGCGTTCACGCGGGCGGTGTGCTCGGGCTGCGGCACCCGCGCGGACGAGTGGCGGCCCGAACTGGGCGGGAACCGGTTCGCGTACGTCGTCGACAGCCGCACCTGTCCGGGGTGCGAGCTGATCCAGATGGAGCGGGAGCAGGTACCGGACGGTCCAGAGGGACGCGGGGTAAAGATCGGGCTTCGGCCCAGACAGGAGCTGTAGGTGAGCAGCGCCTACAACCTGTACGTCGACCTGACGGCGCGGACCGGCGGACTGACCGGCGGTCTGCGCCAGTCGGCGAACCAGCTGCGCCAGTTCGACGGGCAGCTGCAGCAGGTCAACCGGACGCTGATGGAGACGGGTTCGGACACGCAGCGGCTGGCCCGTCTGCAGGCGTCCGCGTCCGCCGATGCGGTCCTCGGGCAGGCCCGTGTCACTGCGGCCCTGGAACGCACCGCTGCGGCACAGCAGACTGCCGCAACGGCGGCCGAACGCTCCGGGCGGGCGCAGGCGTTGTCTGCGAGCCTGGCGGCGCGCGCGGAAACGGAGCGGGCGGCGGCGGTCGCGGCCGGCGGGCGGACGCTGCGCGCTCAGGCGGTCGCGCAGACCATGGCGGTCCGCGCTCAGGCTGCGACGGGGCGGGGTGCGGCTGCGGCGCAAGCCACCGCGAACGCTGCTGCCCAGGCGGCAACGAGAGCAGCGCAGGCGCAGACGCTGCAGGAGGAGCGGGCCGCCACCGCGCAGGCGGTCGCCACACGGGCGGCTGGGGTTGCGACGAGGGCAACGCAGGCTCGTGCGGCGGCCGACGCGCGGGCCACGCAGACGCTGGCCGCCCGGGATGAGGCGGAGGCCGCCGCCGCGGCGCGCGCTGCGGCGAATGCTTCCGCGATTCGGCAGGCGGAGGCGGCAGCCGCTGCGGAGGCCCGCGCCGCGTCGCAGGCCCGCATCGACGGCTACACGCGTACTGGCGTGGTGCTGTCGGCGGTCCTCGCTGCCGGTGTCGTCGGCGCGGTGTCGCTGGAGAAGCACATGGCGAACGTCATGACGATCTCTCAGCAGATCAACGCGTCCACGGTCAGCGGGTTCACCGACCAGATCCTGACCCTGTCGAAGGGGATGACGCAGTCGGCGGATCAGCTCGCCCAGGGTCTCTACCAGGTCGTCTCGACCGGCTTCGACGGAGCGGACGCGATGACGATCCTCAGCGTGGCCGCGAAGGGCGCCAGCGCGGGCCTGACGACGACGGAGATCTCCGCGACGGCCCTGCTGGGCGTGTTGAAGGCGTACGGTCTGCCCGCCAGCAAGGCCTCCGACGTCATGGACGTGATGTTCCAGACCGTCAACAAGGGCGTCATCAGCTTCGAGCAGCTGGCCCTGCACCTGGGCGACATCGTGCCGATGGCCGCTGCTGCCGGCGTCAGCTTCGACGACCTGGCCTCCGCGTACGCCGCGGTGACCCTGGCGGGTGTTCCCGCGGCAGAGTCCGCGACCGGCCTGAACATGCTGATGACCAGGCTGATGCAGCCGACCCAGGAACTCAGCGACATGATGCACAAGCTCGGCTACGAGTCGGCGGCCTCGGCGGTGCAGCAGGACGGCCTGTATGTCGTCGTGAACAAGCTGACCCAGGCCACGCACGGCTCCGCCGAGGAGATCACCGCTCTGTTCCACGACGTGCGGGCCTCCCGCGCGATGCTCGCCCTGGCCGCCAACGACGGCAAGAACTACGCCGACACCTACCAGGGCATTGCCAACGAGGTGGAGCGGGCCGGGGCCGCGCACAAGGCGTTCGAGATGCAGATGAACACCACGGCCGGCCAGTGGACGATGTTCGTCAACCGCTCCAAGGCCCTGGGTATCGACCTCGGGCGGGCGCTGCTGCCGGTGCTGCAGACCGTCGGCAACGCCCTGTCGGTGTTCGCCGGGGCGATCGCGGACGCGCCGAGCCCGCTGAAGTCGGTCGGGGCTGGCCTGCTGGGGATCTCGGCGGGCGGGGCGCTCGCCCTGGCCGCGATCACGCGGATCACGGCGCAGTGGCAGGCGTTCCGGGTTGCCCAGGCGGAGGCATCGGCGGGCGGCGCGGTCATGCCAGCGGTCCTCAACGGTGCGGGCCTGGCGGTGTCGGGTCTGACGGCGCTGCTGACGGTGGGTGTGCTGGCCTACTCGGCGTACTCGGCGTCCAAGGAGCAGGCCAAGGCGGCCACCGACGACCTCGTGCAGGCCCTGCGCTCTGAGCGGGAGGAGGGGGATCAGGGTGCGGGTCTGCGGGCCCTGACCGAGTCGCTGACCAACTCCGACGATGCGGCAAAGCTCAAGAAGGTCGGCATCGACATGGCGTCCGCCCTGGACGCCATCACCTCCGGTGGCAAGAAGCTCGCTGACCTCAAGAAGGAGGTCTGGCGCAACGCTTCCTTCACCACGGTGGACCAGTCGGGCCAGGTCAGCGACACCCTCACCATCGAGGGACAGAGTGCGATGGACGTCCTGGACAAGCAGCACCACATCTGGTCGGCCGCCGTGAAGAAGGAGGCCGAACTCGCTGCCGCGATGGAGATCGTCAACGCCAAGGTGCAGCAGGCGAAGGTCGGTGCGGCGAAGGCGTGGACGCTCGACCTCCTGGTGCCGACAGGCAAGGACGGTCTGCCGCAGTACACCGACGAGATGAAGGCCATGGCGCAGGCCCTCGGCGACATCGTCGACCCGGCGAAGGCGTGGCAGGCCGCGCAGGACAAGGTAGCCAAATCCAACAAGAACGCCCAGGCGACCCTGGAGGACTATCTGCAGGAGCTGCGCAGCCAGTTGAAGGCGCAGCGCAGCTTCCAGGGCAACCTGTCCAAGCTGGCCATGGCCGGGTACAGCGACCTCACCGACCACTTCGCCAAGCTCGGCGTGTCGTCGGCGCCGATCCTCGACGAGCTCGTGAAGCAGCTCGGCAAGGGCAAGACGAAGGTCGCCGACGAGCTGGAGTCGATCATCACCGAGTCGGCGGCACGCGCGCAGCCTGCGTTCCGGGCGGGCCTGGCGCAGCTGCCCGCTATCGCCGCCCGTTACGGCAAGCGGATCGCCCAACAATTCGCGGACGCCGCTGAGACCAACGACGCCCGCAAGTTCGGGCGGGTCATGCAGGCGATGGCGGTCAGCGACATGTCGCGCGCCGTGCGCGCCGGAAGCACGGCCGCCCGGACGCAGCTCTCGCGCGGCATGGGCCTGCTGGCGCGGGTCGCCGCGGAGAAGGGTTCGGACGCGGCGACCGCGCTGCAGCGGGCCCTGCTGTCCGGTGATGTGACCACCGCCATGGACCAGATACGGGCCATCTGGGGGGCGGACCCGCCGATCAGCGAGAAGGACCTGCAGAGCGTCGTCTCCGCGTTCCACACGGCGGGCGGCAAGTCCAAGGGCGAGTGGTCGGCAATGCTGGATTTGATCGCGCAGGTGTCCAAGAAGAAGGGCACCGAAGCTGCGTCGAACCTGACCTCCGCTCTGCTGTCCGGGGACATGGCGGCCGTGCAGAAACAGCTGGACACGATCGGGGCGAGCGTGCAGGAGATCCCAGGCTCCAAGACCATCACCGTCACCGTGAACCCGCCGGCGCCGGTGTCGGTGTCGGTGATCCCTCGTATTGCAGCCGGGCCCCTCGCGAGCAAGCCGCAGGCCGACGGATCCGTGCTGTCTTTCTACGCCAGCGGTGGCCTGCGCGAGCAGCACGTGGCGCAGATCGCCCCGCGGGGGGCGTGGCGGGTGTGGGCCGAGCCCGAAACCGGCGGGGAGGCGTACATACCGCTGGCGGCGTCCAAGCGGGCCCGCTCCAAGGAGATCCTCGCCGAGGTGGCGCACCGGTTCGGTGCGAGCGTCGTCTTCCACGCCGAGGGTGGCCTGTCCAACTGGTCGTACACGCCGGCGGGCGGCACGGACGGCCTGTTCTCGCTGTCGTCGATCGCCTCCGACTCGATGAACAAGAACGGCACCTCCCTCGACGTCGACAAGTTCTCCAAGAACCTGAAGAAGTCCGTGGGAGAGGCGCAGCGGTGGCGTAAGGACCTGTCGACGGTGGCGCACCGCGCCGGTCAGGACGTCGCGGACGCTTTGGAGGCGATGGGCGCTGACGGCATCGCCCTGACGCACAAGATGGCCACCGGCAGTTCGAAGTACCTCAAGAGCATGGCGGCCGAGCTGAAGAAGCTCGCCGACGCCGCGAAAGCCTCCCTCTCGGACTACACCAGCCAGCTCGGTGGCGCGACGAAGCAGACCTCCGAGTTCCAGAAGAACCTTGCCAAGCTGTCGGCCGAGGGCTACGGGGACCTCGCGTCCAGGCTGGCCTCGCAGGGCGACCAGGCCGCGCAGGACCTCGCGGCGCAGGCCGTGAAGAGCAAGAAGGACGCCGCGAAGGCCAACCAGGCGTCGAAGGCCGCGTCGGCGACCTTGTCGGATGAGGACATGGCGGACCTGCTGACGGTCATCGCTGCGATCAAGACGTCCAAGACGGGCATCCACCAGGTCGCGGATGCGACCAAGCTCGGCGAGGACCGCATCATCGACGTCGCCAACGCGGGCAAGTCTCAGCTGCAGAAGGCCCTCGGGTCGAGGGCCGCGAAGTTCCTCTCCGACCTGCAGCGGGCCAACAAGGGCCTGTCGTACGCGTCCGGCGGCGTGCTGACGCCTGGCCTGTACGCCACGAGCAACGGCGTTGTGCGGTTCGCGGAGCCGTCCACGGGCGGCGAGGCGTACATTCCGCTCGGGCAGGCCAAGCGGCCGTCGGCGACGCAGGTCCTCGAGGACGTCGCCCACCGCTTCGGCTACACGCTGACCCCGCAGGGGGTGACCGGTCCTGCGCGAGTGGACGCCCATCCGGCGGGCGGAGTGCAGGTCGTGGTGGTGAAGGAGACGGAGCGGCCCCTGATCGGCCAGATGCCGGTGACGGTCACCGCGGGCGGGGACGGCCGCGCGGTGGCGCAGGAGATGGGCGCGGAAGTGATGCGGCGCATCCGTGCCGCCCAGCGAGGAGGGAAGCTGTGACGGCTCTCGACGACTACCAGCTCGACGTCGGCGGCCTGGTGATCGGGACGGGCACGCTGCTGCCGGTCGGCGAGGTCACCGGGCTGGGCGCCCCCGACCGGCGCACCGCTGACGTCGACAACCCCACCGACGACGGCGGGTTCCCGGGCGTGGACCTGTTCGGCACGCGCACCGTGTCGATCGAGGCCGGTATCCGGACCCCCGACGATCCCGGGGCCGCCCTCGATCTCCTCGCCCAGCTGCAGCAGGTCACCGGCGACGACAGCATCCGCAAGACGGCGGGGGCGCTGGCCGTGCTGCGCGCCAAGTGGCCCGGCCGGGACGCCAAGCGACTGTACGGCAGGTGGCGGCGTGTGGAGGCCGTGTCGATGGCGCAGGCCGTGTACGGGTGGATTCCGCTCACGCTGGAGTTCGCGGCCACCGACCCGCGCTGGCACGCCGACGACGAGCAGGCCCTGGTGTTGCCGCTGGACATCTCCGACGACTCGCAGGGGTTCACAGCCCCCGTGGTCGCCCCGATCACCACCGGAGTGTCCAACCCGTCGGAGCGGCCCGGCTGGGTGTCCAACGGCGGCGACGTGGCCGCGTGGCCGCAGCTGCGCATCGACGGCCCGGTCACCAATCCGACGGTGTGGGTGGTGGAGACCGGCCGCTACCTGCAGCTGCAGACGAGCATTGCCGCGGGGGAGTGGATCGACATCGACACCCGGCCCGGAACCCGCTGGGTGCTGCGCAACGGGTCTGGCAACGCGGCGCCGGCGCTGACCGCCGGATCCCGTCTGGACCTGTTCCAGATCCCGCAGCAGACGTCCGAGATCCGGTGGACCGCCACCGACTACACGAACACCTGCCGTCTGACCCTGTCGTGGCGCGACGCCTACACCGCCCTGTGAGGACACTCCAATGACGCTGATCCAGCCCCCGATGATGGTCAACGGCGGCACGCATCCCGCCCGCACCATGCGCATGATGATCCGCGACCTGTCACGCGGATCGCAGGGCGTGACCGAGTACAACGACCTGAAGGTCACCCAGCAGACCACCCCGGGCGCCGGGGTACAGGTCGGCGACGGCTCCGGGGTGGTGCGCGGCGCCTCCTGGGGGCAGGGCTCCTACACCCAGTACAACGTGGGCACGGCGCTGGTGAACATCGCTCCGACCGGGGCCCAGGGCCGCACCGACATGGTGGTGCTGCGGGTCCTGGACCCCGAGTACGAGGGCAGCCTGAACCCGGCCACGGACGACATCGGCTTCTTCGACGTCGTGTCGAACGTGTCGTCGCCGGCGACGCAGCCGCCGGCGGGGATGACAGCGATACCGCTCGCGCGGGTCGCGCTCCCCGCGAACTGCGCCACCGTCACCGACGCGATGATCACCGACCTGCGGACGATCGCCAACCCGCGCAGGGACCGGCAGATCTACACGGCTTCCCCCAGCGGGGACCAGAACTGGGGCGGCAACGCGAAGGGCACGTTCGTTCAGTGGCCGCCGGCCGCGAAGTGGACGATCAGCGTGCCGGTGTGGGCGGTGCGGGCCCGCATCAAGTTCGACGTCGCCGCCGTGCAGGTCCTGACGGGCAGCGTGTGGGGCAGTGCCGCTTTCAAACTGGGCACTGTCCAGGGCCAGGGCATCGCATTCGACACGGGCGCGTTCGTCAGTGGCGACCGCTCCCAGCGCGTCAACTTCACCTCCGCCGACACCCTCAGCGTGCCCGCGTCGATGCGAGGCACCAGCCAGGTGCTGCAGGCGATGGTCGCCATGAACAACGCCGCGGCGGGCACGCTGCAGGCGGATGTGTCCACGACTGCGATTGCGGACGTGGAGTTCGAAGAGGGCGCGTTCTGACGTGGCCTCCTACCGCTACCTGACGTGCGACGCGCTGACCGGGCAGGTCCTGGCGTGGGATCTGCCGCTGTCCGATGTTTCCTACGGCCCGGAGCTGAACGGGCCCGGGGCGCTGCAGGCCACGCTGGAGCCGCACCTGGCTCATGTCCTCGGCTCGATGGTGGACCCCGGCAACACGCTGATCTTCGCCGAGCGGCACTCCAAGTTGATGTGGGGCGGCCTGATCTGGCGGGCCGAGCCGGAGGGTGGCAAGTACCCGATCGAGGCTGCCGGGTTCGGCTCCTATCTGGGCAAGCGGCACGACATGCACGGCAACCTCGACGGCCGCGGCCCCTACACGTACGGCGACCCGTGCAAGGTGATCCGGGACGTGTGGGCGTACTGCCAGGCGCAGCCGGACGGCAATCTGGGCGTGGTCGTCGACTCGACCACTTCGAAGGCGACGATCGGCACCCCGGAGGAGCCGTACGCGTCGACCTGGTGGGAGGCCCGCGCGCTGGCTGACATCGTCGCCGATGCGGTCGCCGTGTTCGGTGGCCCGGAGTGGACCGAGCAGGTGGCGTGGGTGGGCGGGCTGCCCGAGCGGCGCATCCGGCTCGGCTGGCCCCGCCTGGGCACCCGCCGCAGCGACGTGTCGTTCACCAGCGGCGTGAACATGGCCGACTCGCAGCCGGTCACCTACGACGGCGACTCGTACGCGCAGGTGGTGGCCGCCCTGGGCTCGGGGGAGGGGCAGGCCCGGCTGCGCGCCATCGACGCCGTACGGGACGGCCGGCTGCGTCTGGAGGACGTGCTGGACCTGCCCACGGTCAGGGGGCAGGACCAGCTGGCTGCGAAGGCCCGCTCGGGGCGCATCGCCCGCCAGAAACGCGGCGCGATCGAGCAGGTCGACGTCATCGACCACCCCGCCGCCCGCTTCGGCTCCTTCCAGGTGGGCGACGACGTGTGGGTGCAGGTCCACGACGAGTGGACCGACTACGACGGTTGGGCGCGAGTGACCGGATGGACGCTCACGCCGGCGCAGGGGGACCAGCAGGAACGGATGACGGTGAGCCTCGCGCCCGCCGACTCCTTCATCTACGGAGGCTGAACCCCTTTGGCTGACACTCTCGCTGGCCTGGCGGGCAGGATCGCCGCCCTGGAGCGTCTGGTGCGTGACCTGTCGCGGTCCAGCCGCCTGGCGAACTCCTCGATCGAGAACGGCTCCATCGCGGTCTACGACGACGCGGGCACGCTGCGCGGCAGCATCGGGCTGCAGGCGGACGGCACGGTGGCGTTGGCCGCTGTCAACGGCCCCACCCCGCCCACGCCCACAACCCCCACCATCGCGTCCGTCCTCGGGGGTGTTGCCGTCTCCTGGGACGGGGGGTTCGCCGACGGCAGCCAGGCCCCGGCCGACTTCGCGTACGTGGAGCTCCACTTCTCCACCACCACCGACTTCGCCGACGACGGCTCCCTGTTCTCCGCGTTCTACTCGACGCAGGCCGCCACCGTGACCGTTCCCGCCGAGGGCCCGTTGTGGGTGCGTCTGGTGTGCGTGTCCACCTCCGGTGCCGACTCGGCGCCGTCTGCTGTGGCGGGTCCGGCCGGGCCTCAACCGGTGGTCGCGCAGACCGTCTTGGACGGCATCGTCGACGAGCTGGCTCTCGCCGACGGCGCGGTCACCGCCGCAAAGATCGAGGCGGGAGCGGTCGGCACGGTGGCGCTGGCCGACGGCGCTGTCCTTGAAGACAAGCTCGCCGCGAACGCTGTCTCTGTCGGCAAGCTCGCCGATGGCGCAGTGAACGATCTGAAGCTGGCCGACGATGCGGTCACCGCGGCGAAGCTGGCCGCGGGTGCGGTCGATACGACCTCCATACAGGACGGCGCGATCACCACGCCGAAGCTGGTCGCCAACTCGATCACTGGCGACCGGATCGCGGTGGGAACGCTGGATGCCGGGAAGATCGTCGGCAAGTCCATCACGGCCGCGCAGATCCAGGGGCAGGCCATCACGAGCGCCGAGATCGCCACGGGGACGATCACCGCCAACCAGATCGCCGCCG
Organism: uncultured Streptomyces sp.; assembly: GCA_965654005.1. GTDB lineage: Bacteria > Actinomycetota > Actinomycetes > Streptomycetales > Streptomycetaceae > Streptomyces. The sequence goes on from CBFHCJ010000053.1 coordinate 11,827, forward strand.
GCGCCATCACGACGGACAAGCTGACCGTCGTCGGCGGCGCCAACCTGCTGAGCGACCCGTCCTTCGAAGGGCCGTACACCGCGGCGCTCGTCGCCGCGGCGGGTGCCTCCTGGTCGGTGGACACCAAGGGCAACGGGTCGGCCAAGTCGATCAAGGTGGATGCCGTCGCGGGCGTGGCCACCAACCGCGGGCTGACCATCACGACCCTGCCGATCTCGGCCGGCGACCAGCTGTATCTGGCGTACGACTACCAGGCGTCCACCGACTACAACGGCACCGTCAAGCTCTACGCCCAGTGGCTGGACAGCTCGGGCGCCACCCTCGCCTGGGGCGTCGTCCAGGCGTCCCCGCTCGTCCTGGGGGCCACCTGGCAGCGCCTCTCGGGCACCGTCACCGCCCCCGCGAACACCGTCAAGGCCCTCATCGTCGCCGAGTCGTTCCAGGCGAGCGCCGGAACGGTCTGGTGGGACAACGCCGCGGTGCGCCCCGTGCTGCCGGGAGTGATGATCGCCGACGGTGCGATCACCACGCCGAAACTCGTCGCCGGGGCGATCAACGGCGACCGGATCGCGGCCGGGACAATCGCCGCTGACCGGATCGTCTCCGCCAGCATCACGGCCGCGCAGATCCAGGGCCTGTCCATCACCGCCGACAAGATCGCCGGTAACACCATCACCGCCGACAAGCTGTTCGCCGGGACGATCACGGCTGCTTCCGGCGTCATCTCGTCCATCGACGCCAGCAAGATCACCACGGGGACGCTGGACGCGTCGAAAGCGGCTATCACCAACCTGGATGCGTCCGCGATCAAGGCCGGGACGATCAGCGTCGACCGGCTGTCCGTGGGCCTGCAAGGCCAGGTCGGGCAGAAGTGGTACGACTTCGGCGACCAGGCGTCGAAGTGGCTGAACTCGGCGTCGGGCACGATGACGACGGTCGCGGTCACTGACGCCCAGTCCGGCGGCAACGTGATGCGGTGTGTGGGCTTCGTGCAGGGTGCCTACCGGCCCGACGTGAAGATCCCCTTCGACCCGTCGGTGACGTACCGGGTCAGCATCCGGGTGCGGCAGACCGTCGCCAACTCGACGCCCGGCACGAACCAGACACTGTACGCGGGCGTGGCGGGCCTGGCCAGCGACGGCGTCACCTTTGTCAACAACTCCGGAGCGAACTCGCTCGCTAACCAGTTCTATGTGGCGGCCGACACCAGAGACTTGACCGCCGGCGCGGGCTGGGTGACGTACACCGGCTACATCAAGGGCACCGCCGCCGCCCCTGTCAGAGCGGAGGCGCCGAACGCCAACGCGCCCGCCCAACTGCACTCCAACGTCCGCTACGTCACTCCACTCCTGTACTGCAACTACCAGGGCGGCACGGGCACCGTCGAGCTGGACATGTTCGCCATCGAGGGCGTGGAGACGGGCGCAATCACCGCGAGCAACATCAAGGCAGGGGCCATCGACGGGCAGGTCATCACGGGGGCGACGCTGCAGACCGCTGCCAGCGGCAACCGGGTCTGGGTGGGCAAGGACACCGGAACCGGCCCCGGCATCATGCGCTTCTACTCGGGTCTGACGCAGGAGACCGCGCCGGCGTTCCTGACCGCGAGCGTGCAGACCGACGGGCAGATGACCAACCCGAACCTCACTCTGCAGGCGCCGACCGTCTCCGGGCAGACGCCCGCACAGCTGATGTTCTGGGCCGACCCCGAGTTCGGTGTGCCTCAGGCCAGCATCACCACGGACCACTTCTACCTGAGCGGCCCGGACGGCTGTCTCCTCACGGTGACCGGGCAGTTGGAGGTGTACGGCCCGGCGACCGTGGATGGCCTGTTCCAGATCACGTCCAGCAGCGGGTCCGTTGTGACGGCCGTCGACCTGGTGCGGGACTGGACCACCCCGGCGTTGGCTACCGGCTACAGCGGCAACGGCAACTCCAACGGCACCGTGCAGTACAGGGTGATCACGGTGTTGGGCCAGAACTTCGCCCAATGGCGTGGCGGTCTCGGCGTGACATACAGCTCGGGTGCCATCGTCAACGGCGGGGCGCCGTTCTCATCCGCGCTGCCCACGAACGCCCGCCCGTCGTCGCGGCGTTCCGTCCCCGTCGCGGCGTCCCTGTCGTCGTCCACGCGGCCTGTTTTGAAGATCGACTTTGACACCGACGGCAGCGTGACGATCGTCGGCACCAACACCACCACGGACAACCCGCCGTGGGTCAGCCTCAACGGCGTTATGTACAGCCTGTGACAGGGAAGGACAGACATTTATGGCGCGTCAGGTGACGATTGTGGGCCCCGACTCGGCCGGGTACTCGTGGACGTGCGGGCAGTGCGGCACGACCGGTGTCGCCCCGACCAGTGATGAAGCCATGGCCACGATCAACACGCACTGGGACCAGGCGGTCATCCCGCCCGTCGACCACTGGCTGGCGCAGGTCCTGGACAGCGGGCAGGCCCTGGCGGACGGCTCGCCCGGCAGCGAGCTGGCCGCAGGGTGGCAGCAGGCCCTCCTGTCCGTGCCGCCGGCGGTGGCCGCCGCGTGGCGGAACCCGGGGAACGTCCACCCCGTCGGCTGACGAGGCGTCGCCCCGTGCCCGTAAACTGTGAGCGGCGCGGGGCACGCCAACCTGAGGAGTGCGCGGTGACCCAGCCGCCGAGCGCCGAGCCCACCCTGTGGGAGCTGCACCGCGCACTGCAGCAGCTACGCGAAGACCAGAGCGACGGCATCAAGCAACTACGCGACGATCTGCGCGGCGACCTGGCCGCGATGAGCGCCCGCTTCGAGGAGACCGTCACCAAGGAGGTCTACCAGGCTGATCAGCGGCTGGTGAACCAGCGGCTGCAGGGCCTGGAGGAGGCGCAGCGGGCCGCAGTTCGGGCCCGCGAGGCTGACCAGCAGCAGGCGGCCAACACCCGGAAGTGGGTGGTGTCGGCGTTCGTGGCGCCGCTGCTGCTGATGCTGGTGCAGATCTGGCTTACCAGCAGGATCGGCGCAGGTCCGTAGCGGCCTGCGCCGCGGTCACACCCTTCTGTTCGTCCGGCGCGGGGGAGAAACGGCACCGGACGTGCCACTTACTCACGGCACCCTCACCCACCGCTACCCGCATCACACGAAGCTGGGTCGCCACCAGGTCCTCGACGCCCGCTCGTTGGAGTGGCTGCACGAGCACACCGGGGCGGTCCTCAAGCCCGCCTCGCACACCCCGCGCATCCCGGTCCTGGACCAAGAGGACCTGTTCGCTCAGGGCATCCGCGTATCCCAGGTTGTCGTCGGCGCGAAGGACGTTGACGCGCTCGGCTCGTGCACGGGCAACGCCGGAACGGCTGCCGTGTCGCTGCTGCTCGACGACACGGAGGCGAAGACGGCGGGGCTGGACTTGGCCAGCGCCAAGGGCGCGGAGGAGTGGGCGATCGGCCTGTACGCGCAGGCCACCGGCCTGGACGACGCGGACGGCAGGTTCCCGCCGACCGACACCGGCAGCTCGGGTCTGGGCATCGCCAAGGCCCTCAAGCGGCGCGGCCTGGTCGGCCACTACCGGCACGCGACCACGGCCACCGCGGTGGCGTCGCTGCTGCAGGCCGGTGGCGTGCTGTACGGAACGCCATGGTTCAAAGCGTGGTTCGAGCCCGACCGGTACGGCTTCGTCGACGGCGGCAACTGGGCGTCCTCGTCCGTGGTCGGCGGTCACGAGATCTTCCTGATCGGCCTGGAGCGGGTGGTGCAGGACCACGCCGGCCGCGTCGAGCCCGAGTCCACCGTCGTGCGCTTCCGTAACTCCTGGTCACGGTCTTGGGGCGATGACGGCGACGGCCTGATGACGCTCGCCACCTACCAGCTGCTGCGCCGCTACGCCGACGCGATCCAACTGCGCAAGTGAGGAGAACCCTGCTGTGAAGCCTGCCCTGGGAGCCGTCGTCATCGTGCCGATGGACCCCGTCGAGAACAACGGTGCCGATCAGGCGCCCGCCGTCATCACCAGCGTCTGGTCCGACGTGTGGTCGTGGCCCAAGCCCGAGGGGAACTGACCGATGCTCAAAGCCATCGACATCAGCAGCCTGCAGTCGTCGCACCCGGACCTGGACGGCGTGGACGTCGCCATGATCAAGGCGTCCGAGGGCCACACCTACGCCAACCCGCGGCGCGACGAGCAGGAGAAGAAGGCGCGCGGCGAGGGAAAGCAAGTCGGCTGGTACCACTTCCTGTGGCCGCGCGACATCCAGGCGCAGGCCGAGTGGTTCGTCCGCTGCGCCGACCCGCAGCCCGGGGACGTCCTGGCGTGCGACTGGGAGACCACGACCGCGCACACCGCGGCGACGTGCGCGGAGAAGGACCAGTTCCTGAAAGCCGTGAAGACGCTGTGCCCGCGCCTGCGGGTCATCCTGTACTGCAACCTCGACTACTGGGAGCGGCACGACACTACCTCCGAGTGCGCTGACGGCCTGTGGATCGCCGACCCGGGCGCCGTGCCGGGCAAGCCACGCATCAAGCATTCGTGGGTGATCCACCAGTACGGCATCCGGAACAACACCGACGTCGACGTGTGCAACTTCGCCACGGTCAAGGCGTGGCAGGACTGGGCGGGTGTGCCTGAGCCGGTGGAACACCCGCCGGCGCCGAGACCGGTCCCGGGGCCGCCCCCGTCGGAGCCGTACACGCCGCCGCCGTTCCCCGTCGGGCTGGCGCCAGGCAAGTCGAAGCCGTCGGCGAAGCCGCTGCAGAAGGCGCTGCGCGCGGCCGGGTTCCTGCACATCACGGACGCGGACCTGTCGGACACCTACGGTCCGCGCACACAGGCCGGTGTGGGCCGGTTCTTCGACGCGCACCCGGAGTTCCGCAGCAAGGGCAAGCCGCACGATGCGGCGATCGGGCCGCGCGGCTGGGCCTGCCTGTTCCGACTCGCCTACGGCCACAAGTGAGGAGCCGGTGACCGCCGACGACGTCATCCGCCGGTTCACGTTCCGCCCGGCCGACACCGCCGAGCGCCGTCAGGCCCACGAGGACATCCGCTCCGCGTGCCTGGAGCTGGCGCTGATGCTGCACTCCGAGCTGCCCGCCGGCGCGGAGAAGCAGTCGGCCATGTTCCGCCTCGAAGAGGTCATGTTCTGGGCGAACGCTGCGATCGCCCGCCAACCCAAGGAGTCCCGACCGTGAACCTGTACGTGTCTTTGATCCGCACCGGCGTCCCGGCACTGGTCGGCTGGCTGGTGGCGCTGGCCGCGCGCCACGGCCTCGGCCTGGACACGCAGGCCCTGTCCGGGGTGCTGACCCCGCTGGCCGCGTTCTGCTACTACTCGGTGTTCCGCCTGGCCGAGCACTACGTCTCGCCGAAGTTCGGATGGCTGCTGGGCTACGCCCGGCCGCCGCAGTACGACCTCGCTGCGTAGCCCGGCTGACCGGTCCAGGAAACGACCAAGGCCCCCACTGCCCGGTGGGGGCCTTGACCTCTTGGAGGGCTCAAGCGTAGCAGTGGCTGAACCCCGCCCTCCTGAGCACGCCAGTTAGAATCTAAGGGCAGTCCAGAGGAGAAGGGGGTCCGGTCGTGGCGAAGAAGCCGTTCCTGGCCGGCAGGCAGGAGTTCGCCGCCCTGTACGGGGTGAAGCCGACGCAGGTCACACAGTGGGTGGCCCGGGGCGTCTTGAACTACGAGCACGCGGTGATCGTGTCGGGGTCGCCGTACTGGCTGCTGTCGTTCGCGCGCGGGTTCGGACAGATGACGCCGCGGCCCAAGGAACTGGACCAGAGGGTTTTGCAACAGCTGGTGGTCGAGCAGGAGCCCGGGGAGTGGGCGCGCAGCGTGGAGGACATGCCGCCGGTGCTCGGTCTGCAGGAGGCGACCGCACTGTTCGGCCTGTCCAGCCAGCAGAACCTGTCGGCGGTGGTGCGGCAGGGCCGGTTCGCGCCGGCGGACTACCAGCTGTCGGGGTCGCCGCTGTGGCTGCTGGACACCCTCATCGAGGCCGCGCCGGAAATCCAGGCGAAGTCCCGGAGCGTGATGTGGGCAGTCGTGCCGCAGGTCGAGGCGGCGCTGCGGCAGCGCCGCTACACGGGCCCCGGCTCTGTGATCGTCCCGCGCGGTCGCGCCGCGAAGGCCGCCTAATGGGAGCTGCCGGGTCAGTCAGACTCGGTGCCGTAGCCGCCAGCAG